>JAIOSR010000162.1 GCA_021107495.1 Desulfobacterales bacterium
CGATTTACAATGCCCAGGTTAAGGGCCTCATCAGGATTTATCACATCGCCTGTTAAAAGAAGTTCGAGGGCCTTTGAGACCCCTGCCAGTCTCGGAAGAAAATACGCTCCTCCGTCTCCGGGCACAACGCCGATATTAATATAGGATTCAGCAAGTCTCGCCCTGTCCGAACATATCCTGATATCGCACATTATGGCCATATCCATCCCGGCTCCCATGGCTGCACCGTTTATTGCCGAGATTACGGGTTTATCCAGATCTTCAAGGCTGAGCACGATACGATGTACCCCTTCCCACAGGAATTTCTTCATGTCCCAGGATTGAAGTTTGCCTTCGGCCATCTCCTGGATATCGCCACCTGAGCAAAACGTGTCGCCCCTTCCTGTCACGATTATGACTCGAACGTTATTGTCATTGCGGGCACTTTTCAGGTATTCGTTCCAAAGGGTGATCATTTCAATACTAAAGGCGTTCTTTGCCTTCGGTCGGTTGAGGGTGATAACGGCCACATGGTCTTTGACCTCATAAAGGACGTGCTGTTTTTCCATGGGATTTCTCCTTATATATGCAGTGAAAAGCTGTCATATCCTGTAATCTTCATAACCCGCCAAGTACAAAAAGGTATTTGTAGGCGACGTACACAAATACCATACCAAAAATGAACTTTAAAAACATTGAAGATGTGCGGCCATTCAATGTTGCCCCGAAGCGCGACCCGATGAAAGTCCCGATACACAGCGGTATGAGGATATTCACCTGGACAAATCCCTGGGACATCTTTAATGCTGAACTGGCTAAGGCATTAAGACTGAAACAGGCCAGTGATGAACCGATAGCTATTTTAATAGGGGCATTCAGGGCAAAGACAAAAGCCGGAACCAGAACGGCCCCTGTTCCTATTCCCAGAAGTCCGAGCAGGACTCCGGCCGTTGCTCCAATACCCATCTTGGCCAAAATTGAACCCCGGATGCTTGATCCGGTATCGGGTTCGGAACCCTTGATCAGGCACTCGGATATCCCTTCCCAGAGCATGCGCAAGGCCACCAATGAAAAGACAATTCCTGTGGCCACGTCAAGCCAAATATTTTTATGGGCGACATAGGCGAACAAGATTGAGAAGATAACCGTAGACATCAGGCCTGGAATGATTACGGGGAGAATTGAGCGAAAATCAATATGTCCGAGTTTGAAATGCTTTATACTGCCACCGAGTGTGGTGAAAAAAACAGCAACCACACAGGTGCCGGCAGCATAGGCCGGATCAAGACCCACCATAAATCGAAGGACAGGCATGATCAGGATTCCGCCGCCGATTCCCAGGAGCCCACCGAGCATTCCGGCCAAAACACCACAGACAGTTAGGAGAATAAACATTATCGTATCCATTAAGTACTTCTGGCACAGAACCTATTCCAATTCATTAAATGGGCTGCTCCGGCAATGGTGGTCCCATAGAAAATGACAGGTTTTCTCCCAAGAAAGTTCTCTATTGTGCCATTGACAATAGTAGTTCCGGTCACAAACAAAAGATCAGCCCAGGCCATAGCATCTTCGGTTTTTTCCGGGCCTTCAATACTGACATTGAATTTCATGGTACCAATATTGTCCGGGTCTAAATCCAGAACACGCAATTGAAATTCAGGGGCTAAATATTCCACCATACGGGGTTGAAAGCCTATCTGGGCTATCTTTGGCTTCCCGTTCCCGGATTTCAGATAATCAACCAGTTCGACGGCACACTGGCCCGGTCCCGAGTCGCGGCAGTGAATAGTTCCGGTAACCTGATTTGTATGACGCAAGACCGCATTTAAAGTAGACACGAATACGGCCCTTCGAAAATTGTTCTCAAGTGGCATTTGCAGGACATCTTCCAAGATACCTTCAAAATCCCCGAACTGATCCGTAAAAGCCTGACCTGCCGAATCAATAAACTCAGCCTGCATGAGCCTCTCTTTCCCCTTTTGCAGGGGAAAATCGTCGGCTTCAGGATTTCCTATTGCCTCCTCCGTGGTAAGAGCGCGTGCACGGACGCGTACCGGTTGGGAAAGTAGATCTTGACGTCTGCATATTTTGAATATCTTCTGTCTGATTTCACCATATATATCGCCCATTTTAATAAGCCTTTCCTATAAAGGGTATTGCCTGTTTCTTGAGCCATTGAAGCCAGCCCTCAATGGTGATAATTTTAATTCCAAAAACAATTTTTTTAAATGGGTCATTTTCTTTATCTCTCCCCTTCTTGAACTTTTTTTTAAGCCCTTCCAATGATTCAATCTCGATTTTGATCAGGTCCTCTCCCCCCTTTACAGAGAGGCGGTGGAAAAAGAAGAGCTTGGCGATAAATTCGATACGCAGGTCCCGGACGTTTTCAACCGGACTTCGCAGCCAATCCAAAAACCCCTTTCTGCCAACGGGCGTCAAGGAAAAAACACGTTTGGCCGGGCGTGTCTTCTGGGCTTTTAAACTGCATTTTAAGAGGCCCTGGCTTTCGAGTCTCTTTAAGAGGACATAGAGTTGGCTACTGCTAACCTGCCATGTTGATTGCAGGGCGGTATCCAGAAAATGCATGATCTCGTAACCATGTTTGGGTCCTTGAAAGAGGGC
>JAIOSR010000230.1 GCA_021107495.1 Desulfobacterales bacterium
ACTGCCGCGCCATTTAACTTCAATGGACTGGTGCGTCATTACTATTTGCGTCAAGGTCCCAATGTGGCTGACATCCAGGTGAATCTTGTAAAAAAGCACCGTCGAAAAGCCCAGAGTCATGATATTGCCGGGCAGGTGCGCCCTGAACTCAAGCGTATCGCAGACAGGTACAAGGCCCGAATAAAAGTGGCAGAGGTCCCACCCGGCCCACCGGTGCTATCCACACTCGTTGCCGAAATTTACGGACCGGACTATGAGCGCCAGCGGCAGATAGCTGAAGAGGTTGTCAAGGTTTTTGAAGAGACGTCCGGGGTGGTTGATACGGATTGGTACATGGAAGGGAAGCAGGTCCGGTTCAATCTGGTTGTGGATAAAGAAAAGGCGGCTTTACACGGCATCAGTGCGGCACAGATCGATCAGACCCTAAGAATTGCTCTAAAAGGGATGCAAGTGGGGCTGCTTCATAAACCCCTGGAAAAGGAAGACGTAAACATCCTGCTCCGGTTGCCATTGGCGGAAAGGGCCGGAATCGAAAGGTTG
Source organism: Desulfobacterales bacterium (assembly GCA_021107495.1). GTDB lineage: Bacteria > Desulfobacterota > DSM-4660 > Desulfatiglandales > Desulfatiglandaceae > JAIOSR01. Next base: position 541 of record JAIOSR010000230.1, read on the forward strand.
GAGTCAATTAAAATTCCTTCGAGCGATGGCAGCCTGGTGCCCCTTTCCAGCCTGATTTCCATACAGGAGACCGGTCTGGACCGAAGCATCTATCACAAGAACCTGATGCCTGTGGTGTATGTAACCGGTGATGTGGCCGGAGTAAAGGAGAGTCCGGTCTATGCGATCCTGGAGATGCGCAAGAAGATCGACGCCATTGACCTGCCGGAAGGATACAGGATCAGCCAGTATACGTCCCGAATTCCGGAAAGCGACAAACGTTTCGCAATGAAATGGGACGGCGAATGGCACATCACGTATGAGGTCTTTCGGGATCTTGGTATCGCCTTTGGGGTTGTCCTGGTGCTGATCTTTATCCTTGTGGTGGGTTGGTTCAAGTCCCTGAGCACGCCTCTGGTCATAATGGCCGCTATCCCCTTTTCATTGGTGGGCATATTGCCTGCCCACGGTCTTATGGGCGCATTTTTTACCGCTACATCCATGATCGGTTTCATAGCAGGGGCGGGAATTGTAGTACGCAATTCAATCATTTTGGTGGACTTCATTGAGTTGCGCATAAAACAGGGCATGCCGCTTGACGAGGCGGTCATCGATGCGGGGGCCGTTCGCTTCAGACCCATGATGCTCACGGCTGCGGCCGTTGTTGTTGCAGCATCCGTCATCCTCTTTGATCCCATTTTTCAGGGTTTAGCCATATCCCTCATGGCGGGAGAGGTGGCGTCTCTTTTCCTCTCCAGAGCGGCGGTACCCGTCCTCTACTATATGGATAAACGCTGGGAATTTGCGCACGGGCGGAAGGATCTCATGGGTGAGGATTCTGCTGAGAACAAGGCATGATGAGGAACGAGGATGACCTTGCCCCGATCTTGGTGGAAAAATCTGAGATGAGTGGTTGGACACGTGAAAGAGATACAAATGATATGCCGACAAACCGAGAAGAAGTAATCCTGGTTGATGTAAAAGACAACGAGATCGGCAGTATGGATAAGATAACTGCACACGTAGGCGATGGGCGTCTCCATCGAGCATTCTCCGTGTTCATCCTGAACGACCACGGACAAATCCTCCTTCAAAGACGCGCGTTTTCGAAGTACCACTGCCCAGGCCTCTGGGCAAACAGCTGCTGCAGTCATCCTCAGCCGGGCGAAGATATCGAAGACTCCGCTCAGACACGCCTGCAAGAAGAACTCGGGATAAATGCTGCTATTTCAAGGATCGGAAAGGTTCTGTACAAAGTTCGCCTCCCAAACGGTCTGGTAGAGCATGAATTGGATCACCTCTTCGTTGGTTTCTACAGGGGAAATGTTAATCCAAACCCCATCGAGGTTTCCGACTGCAAGTGGGTTGATGTCTCTACCCTGAAAAACGATGTCTCTACGGATACAGACTCTTACGTACCCTGGCTGCGCGAGGTCCTTCCTGTGTTGCTTCAATCTCTTCCTTCTTTTCCCTGCCAAAAAATCAACACTTGACAACCATATCAATATTGACATTATTAAGTGCACGGTAAAAATTGCAGATATCCTTAATGGGGATCTATTATGAATTTCACTTTTCTCAGATGGTCTATCATTTCGATAAGGCTTTCGGTCCTGATTTTCCTCGCCCTGGGAACACTCTCGGCCTACTACTATCCAGGAGGGAACTACATCTTCAAAACAGCGCAAAGCTATAGCTTCTGGAACAATTTCATTTGTGACTCTTTCAGGAATATCACATGCACCGGCCAAAACAACTTGCTCGGTGCTCGTCTCGCCTCTTTGGCAATGTTGGTCCTTATTTTTGGTGGTGTTTTTCCGACATTTTTTGTTTTTCCATATCAACTCTCTAAAAAAGTTCAACTCAACAGGACAATCAGATGGCTTGGTGTTTCTGCAGTTGGAATAGCTGCCCTTCTCCCCCTCAGTTCATTATTTAAAATGCCTCTTCCTCACGACATCATCGTTGTGATAGGCTCTATTCCCGCTTTGATAGCCGCTTTTCTACTCTTTCTTACAACGCTGATG
>JAIOSR010000262.1 GCA_021107495.1 Desulfobacterales bacterium
GAAACGGGGCGGTTCTATCTCAAAATTTGTGTTTAAGCCCGCCCTGAAGCAACGTGTTACTTGTAATCTGCTGCCATTGGAGTATTTGATTAACTGTTTATGTCGTGCAATTACCTGTCAAATCAGGTCTGGGCCAGGGTTCAGGGTTCACCGTTCAGATGTTAAAAACTTTGAACCTTTGAACCCTGAACCTCACAACCCGGAATTATTCGAGGAGAAACCAAGCATATGCCGTCCAAGGCCCTTGAGGTTAACATCGAATGCAGCCGCGTTGATGTGACCGTTGATCAGAGATATAAGGTCTTAGAACAGGTCATGGGGAAATACTATGGCGTCAGGGAGGGTTTGCATACCTTCCTGGAAGAGATCTGTCATCCTTACAGGAACTGGGAATTTATTGTAAAGGAGGCACGGGCCTATGCGTTGAATTATTTTCACATGCTCAAGATCCATCCGGAAGGGCCTGAGGCGGCCAGGCTTTATGTGGACATCTTTTTCCAGGCCATTGATTCTTTGGAGGATGGTGATGTAAGAACCAATGCAGCAGATAATCTTCTTCTTTATATTCAAAAAGTTATCAAAGAGGCAGGCCCTGATCTCTTAAGGTTCCTGCCGATTCTGGATTACGCGTTTGACCGAATCAGGTGTTACCCGAAGGACATTGCATTCTTGTTTGTCAAGAGCTTTTATCAGTTCAACAGGTTGGGGGAACTTTATTTACAAACCGTCCCCCCGGGATCCGGTTTCAGTGCCATCAACAGGTTTTTGATGGTGTTCTACGGGTATACCTATGAATACTGGCTTAAGCAGGGTGATCCTTTAGTCTGGTTTGAACAAGAGTCCGGGGCGTCCATAAAGGAACGGCGATTAGTAGAGATCTTTGAACCGATTTCCCACAGACGACTGAGGGTCTTAACGGATGAGTTGGAAAATATTATCCGGGCATCGGACGAGAGTCCGGAGAAAATTTTAGGTCGACTGGTGACACTTCCCGGATATGGTCGAATCGTCAGCCTTTACCGTGAGGTCCCTCAAAGATTGCTTGATGCAGGAAATGGAAAGGAACAGGGAAACCACTGGAAATTGATCTTTCTCCTCCACATCATGAATCTCACAGGCCTTTCATCCATACACGAAGAGTCCTTAAGGGATATTAACCGGACCTTAGCCTGGCTCATACAGCATGAAGACACTCAGTTGATTCAGCAATCCCTGGAAAAGACCTTTGAAATTCTGAAGATGAGTGCGGAGAAATTTCCCGGGACGGCATTGAACTGCGTCCTGAACATGGGGCGGGGTGTCTATAAAACGGATGAGAGCGACCTCGTGGATTTTTTTATGGATTCGGTCGTGTCCTTAGGGTTCCAGGCACCCGGTATAAAGGGTGTAGGGGATGACTGGCAGGTGAGGGCCAATTCCGCACATATTCAGAATATTCGCGCCTGGCTCCAACTCATCGAACTGAATCCGAAATGGTCCAAAAAACTCTTGTCCTCTTTGATCATTCACCTTTCATTGGGCGGCGTTTTCATTAAGGATACCGACCTGTTTCCCCGGGATATCACCCGATTCCTGAACAGCGACATCGGTCCGGTCTATAACCTTGCCAAGCAGTTGAACCGTCTTTTCCCGGCCTATTTTAACGACATAGGGGCCGAGGGGAAACTCAGGGACATTTCCACCAGAATAGATGAAATAACCCTTCGCAAGGATCCTCTTACCCATTTTTTGAGAAAGCAGAGTCATGTTGAGAGCAGCAATCGAATCATCGGACTCATGGAAGGTACCCTGGATTTCTGGAAAACCGGAAGCAAAGAAGGGATAAGGTCTTTTGTCCCTCCGGATATTTATGAGCAGATTGAGACGCAAGGGCCTTATCTTGATGGAGTAAAGCGGGTTGTCGGCCATTTTTTTCATGTCAGGGGTCTTGATGAGGTGAGCGATCTATTGAAAGTTGAGGAGAATCAGCTCAAGGAATCAGCGGCCGAAATAAAGGGTGCATCCGATCTTGACATAGAGAGGGTGGAACTGGCTGTCACATTGTACAAGCTCCTTTACCAGAAATACCATCTGGAATTTACTGAAATGGATGGCTACATTGGCCAGCTGCAGTCAAGCGGGTTGCCTGGTTTAGGAAAACTGAAAGAGGCCCTCCGGGAGGAGGATACCAGACAGAAGCTGACAAAGCTCCTGAGTTACCTTGAAAAACTTAGAGGGGTGATCCTTTCTTCGGAGAGCTATGAAGCCAGGGAGGATATTTACAGGAAACGGCATTTTACGGTGGATATCCCTTCCATGTACGGCAGTTATCACGAGATGAAGTTTGACGCATTAGGTCTTGCGTTTCGCTTAGAGTCCTTGGTAAATGTCCTTTTTGAGAATATTGTAGAAACCATTGACCTGGGACTCATCACAAAGGCCACCTTTTACCAGATATATGACTACCTTCGTTTCTTTGATCGGGCCTTGAAGTTAGACGGCATCTCATCTTTAGAGATGGAAAGACAATTGGACCTTCTTGCCCATTCTCTTAAGATCAGGGGCTTTTCATCTACCCAGTATATAGACATCTTTCGCGGTTTTTCCCAGGCCGTGAGCAATATTGTAAATGATTATTTCAACAACATTCATCAGGAGAATCTGTCAAAAGCCCTGCACCAGTTACCAACCGCAAGGTTGACGGACAAATATCTTCCCCCGGAAGGGATAGATGACCGTGAGAAATTGATCCACCGTGTGACGGAAATATTTCTGCGCGACAGGATCTCTTCTTCTTTAGGGCTTCAACAGCTTGATCTCTTTTTAGGCCGTATTTTGAAAACCCTTTTCCACCAGTCGCACGAACTGCCGAAAGAGAGCCTGCGCCTTTTGCTCAGTTATGACCCTCAAAAGGCGGTAACCCCGATACATCCCATAAAGAAAGGCCTTTCAGATATTATTCACCTCGGAAACAAGGGACTCAATCTGGCCAGGATAAAGAATTACGGCCTGCCGGTTCCCCCCGGCTTTATTATCACTACCGAAGTTTTCAGGTGCCGGGAGATTGTTGATCACTATCTGCCCGCAAAGAAAAACCTCGATCAACAGGTGGCCCTTGAGGTGGCCGGCCTCGAGAGGTTGACCGGCAAGAGATTGGGCGACCCTGAGAATCCATTGCTTCTGTCGGTGCGGAGCGGTTCTTCTATTTCTCAGCCGGGAATGATGGACACATTCCTCGATGTAGGTATTGATGAAACGATTGTCCTCGGGTTGATTGCGCAAACAGGCAACCCGTGGTTCGGGTGGGATACCTATCGAAGGTTTCTCCAGTCTTACGGTATGGCTTTCGGTCTGTTGAGAGATGATTTTGACGCTATTATCGATGATTTCAAAATGCGCCTGGGCGTGCCCTATAAAAAAGATTTTACCGGGCAGCAGATGATGGACATTACCCTGACCTATAAGTCATTGATAGAAGAGAGCGGCATAGAGATCGAATCGTCTCACTTTGGCCAGCTTCACGTGGCTATAGAGAAGGTCTTTGATTCATGGCATACGCAAAAGGCGGAAACCTATCGAAGGATTATGGGTATTTCCGATGATTGGGGTACGGCCGTTACGGTTCAGGCCATGGTATTCGGCAATTTTTCTCGTACATCCGGGGCCGGCGTATTTTTTACCCACAATCCCAGGTGGTCCGGGGATATGCTTATGTTGTGGGGCGATTTCACACCCGGGAATCAGGGTGAGGACGTGGTTTCGGGACTGGTAAAGACCCATGCCATTTCAATAAGGCAGGCGGAGATTGAAAACAGGGAGAGCAAGATGACCCTTGAGACCCGGTTCCCGGACGTCTATCAGACCATGCGAAATTGGGCGAAGGATCTGGTCTATGAGAGGAAATGGAGTCCCCAGGAGATGGAATTTACGTTTGAAGGTCCCGGTATGAAAGACCTGTTTTGCCTTCAGACCCGTGATATGGTAATTCGAGAGAGAAAAAAGGTCTATTCTTTTGATACGGTCCAGAAAAAGCCGGTCAGATTCTTAGGCCATGGAATAGGGGTCAGTGGAGGGGCCATGACCGGAAGGGTCGTATTCAGCCTGGAAGAGATCAAACACTGGCGCGAAAGAGAGCCGGGAACATCCCTGATTATTGTAAGGAGTGACACGGTCCCGGATGATATCAGAGAGATCCATGAGGCCGATGGCCTGCTTACGGCCCGGGGAGGCTCCACTTCACATGCCGCAATCGTTGCCCACAGATTAGGCAAGACGTGTGTTGTGGGATGCGCGGACCTGGTTTGCATGGAGAAACAAAGCTCATGTTCATTGAACCGGAAGCACCTCAAATCAGGTGACTGGGTCAGCATTGACGGTCTTGAAGGGTCAGTGTATTCGGGTCAAATGAAGATAGGGGAGATGGAGAGGGATTGATATGGAAGATTTTTCGAAAGATATTGCGGGCAAAGACCTGGTGCTGGGTATTAACGGCCTTGGAAGAATAGGAAAACTCACCTTGTGGCACCACATTGCCAGAAAGTATTTTGATGAAGTGGTGGTCAACCTTGGAAGGGATGTGGGTACGTCTTTAAAGGACCTTGCCCATTATCTGGAAAGAGATTCCACATACGGGTCCCTTGGCGGATATCTTTACGGGCATAAGGCCCGCCGTGTGATTCAGGATATTGACGAAGCCTCGGGAACCATGACGGTTGACGGCATCAGGGTCAGTGTTTTACGGCGTTATCGAAATCCGGGAGATATTGACTGGCGGGAACATGGTGTCAGGCTGGTTGTAGATACCACGGGGCAGTTCCTTGATCCCACGCTTTCCCCGGACGACCCAAAGGGTTCCGTAAGGGGTCATCTTGAGGGGGGCGTGGAAAAGGTCATTGTCTCCGCCCCCTTCAAAATCAAGGACGAAACCAGGGCCATGCCCGATGACGCCGTGACCACGGTCATGGGCATTAATGAAAATGACTATGATCCTCGGGTGCACAGGATTATTTCCAATGCATCGTGCACAACGACCTGCCTGGCCCACATGATAAAACCGCTCATGGATGCATTTGGCCCGCAGAGGATACTGACCGCCTCAATGGCCACGGTCCATGCAGTTACCGGCTCCCAGGCGGTGCTTGACCGCCTTCCCAAAAGGGGGGCAAGCGACCTGAGAAAGAACCGCAGTATTATGAATAATATTATATTGACCACAACAGGGGCTGCAAAGACGCTTGGCCTTGTGATTCCTGAAATGAAAAAGATCGGTTTTATCGCTGAATCAGTCAGGATTCCCAATAGCACCGGATCATTAATTATTCTGGTGGTAAACCTTCAGGAAGAACCTTCAGGTGAATCGATTAGGAGGGAGGTCGTTAACGCTGTTTATGAGGAGAGTGCCGGTCGTGACCCACGCGGTTATCTTCATTACACTGAAGAGCAGAATGTCTCGTCGGATATTATCGGGTTTCCCAGGGCCGCCGCCATCATCGAGGGACACGAGACCCATACGCGCACTGCCGAGGTAGGCATAGATTTGGAAAAGGTGTGTCAAATAGGGGAACAGTCCGCTGCCGGCGAAGTGGATAAAGGTGTCCGGGGCATGGTGAGGATTGCAATAACCCAGGCCGTGATCTACGGATGGTATGACAACGAGTTGGGGGGCTATGTGAATATGTTAGGGGATCGTACTGTGTCGGTGGCTGAGGCCATGTAAAGAGAAAACCTTCACTTCCCCCTTTTGTAAACCGACCTTTACCCCGTAAGTTGGGTGCCAGACACAAGGGGTGTACAATTGCAGGGTGATAGGTTGGATGCATCTTCTGCCCCCTCCGCATTCTCGACTTCGTCGAGCTGCGGTTTCCCCCACTGCTAAGTCGCGAAAAGACGGCGCCCTCCCGGCAGTCACGTCAGAAAAACTCTCCTACCCCTCTTGAGGGACCCAAAATGCTTTTCTCTACCCCTGTGTCCGGCACGAGATGCGGGACACGCCCAGTATTGTAAAGGGGGATTTACCCGCCTCGGGCGGGTCGAGGGGGATTTTGGGGTAAAAAAGTTGATGGTCTCCTAAAAAGCCAGGATGTCCGAAACTGTCATTTCGACCCCCGCCCCGTAGGCGGGATAAACTGCGGGAGAAATCTTATCTATTCGAATAGTTACACCTGAAGGATTTCTTGCTACACTCTAAATGACAACAAAATGAGACTTTTTGCGAAACCGTCAAGTTTGATAACAGTAAAAGAATGATTAAAGTATTTCCCAAAAGGGGCGATTTGTGTTTTATAAGATAAACTTCTGAACCTCTGAACCCTTGAACTGTTTAAATAAAAGCGAGGCACACTAATCACTATGTTTTTCCTGAAGCTAATCATAACGTTGGGTATAAGTGTCATAGCCCAGCTCCTGTGGGCCGAAGGCGCGCTGGCCTGGGGACCGGCCATTCATACCGTAACCGCCTTGAGTGCGCTGGATGGGGTCGGTGCCATATTGCCGTCCATTGCGGGAATTATTACATCATTCCCGCTTGAATACATTTATGGATGCTTGGCCGCGGACTTTTTTATCGGCAAGGGCAAAAACAGAAGGGCAGGGCATCCCCACAACTGGGAAGGAGGCTTTAAATTCCTGGACGAGGCGGGAGATGATCGCGAGGCGGCCTTTGCTTACGGATTCCTTTCCCACCTGGCGGCCGATGTCGTGGCACACAACTTTTTTGTCCCGAATCAGATTAACTCACATCCCGCCTGGACAAGGAAGGGTCACTTATACTGGGAGGCCAAGGCCGACTCTCTGGTCGGTCCTAACTACATAAAGATTGCAAGGGATGTCCTCAGAATGGATCATAAGGGGTGCGATGAACTCCTCAACCTGATAGCCGGGAAGCGGAGAAACGGCATCAAGACCAAAAAACGTATCTATACGCAATCCGTAAAGTTCTCTGATTATATTTACACGACACAATGCGTCCTCTTTGGAGGCAAAGTCGTGCGATGGCAAGAGTTTCAAGACTATCTTGCCTTAATGGCGGGTCTTTCATGCCGTTTGGTAAAGGATTTTTTGAGCAATCCGGATTCATGCCCCTGCCTTTCATATGACCCGATGGGGAGACAAAACCTGCGTCTTGTCAGACGGAGAAAAAGGATTTTCAAAAGATCATCCGGTACGCAACGACCGGGCCGAAGATTCACACTGGATAAAGAACTCCTCAAACTATGAATACGATTCGTATCCTGCCGGAGAAGGTTGCCTCCCAGATTGCGGCCGGAGAGGTTATAGACAGGCCCGCTTCTGTTGTCAGAGAATTGATTGATAACAGTATTGATGCGGGGGCCGATAGAATTGTTGTCCGCATCGAAAACGGGGGGAAGGGGTTAATCAAGGTCAGCGATAATGGTAAGGGCATGTCCAGGGATGATCTACTTCTTTGTGTGGAAAGGCATGCCACCAGCAAGATAGAGACGGCATCTGATCTTTTTTCCATAAAATCCTTAGGTTTCAGGGGAGAGGCTCTTCCGAGTATAGCTTCGGTATCGCGAATGAAGCTCACTTCCCGCCCCAAAGACCGGATGGAAGGCAACAGGCTGAAGATTGCAGGCGGCAAACTGACCGGTATAGCGGAAACAGGGGCCCCGGTCGGGAACGAGGTCGAAGTTGGTGCCCTTTTTTTCAATATCCCTGCCAGAAGGAAGTTCCTGCGCGCAGCCCGGACCGAAACAGATCATATCATCGATACCTTCACGCGGGTGGCCCTGCCGTTTCCGGGTATAAACTTCAAATTGGACGACGCCGGAAAGACGCTTATGAATCTTCCTGCGCATGATCATCAACTGCCGAGGCTCTCCGCTCTTTTAGGGCGTAAAGTGGCGGAATCCATAACAGAGGCACAGGAAAGGATCCATGATTTAGGGGTCAGCGTCTATCTGGCGCCCTGGGAATTGAGCAGGACCAGGGGCGATCGTCTATATGTATACGTGAACGGTCGGAACATTCGGGATAGACTCGTAACAAGGGCGATTATAGAGGGCTACGGGCAGAGACTCATGAAGGGGCACTATCCCCAGGCCGTTATTTTTCTGGAAATTGATCCTTCAAAGGTCGATGTCAATGTCCACCCGACCAAACAGGAAGTCCGATTCCACAACAGCCGTGATGTATTTCAGGCTATTGTTTCCACCATTGAAAAGGCCCTGGCCTGTTCAATTAACCCCCTTTATGCTCAAATGCCCGATCAGGTCCCTTCCTTTGTATCCGACATATCCGAGCCTTTCCCGGAATTTTCGCAACCCGCCCTGACCCAAGGCATCCCGGCACGGGCAGGTGAGCCGGAGCAGTCCGCAATAAGCGAGCTTCCGCAAATCATCGGTCAACTTGGAAATACATACATCCTGTGCCAGGTAAAGGATGGCCTTTTAGTGGTCGATCAACATGCCGCCCATGAAAGGATCATGTATGAAAATCTCAAGAAGGGATTTAGTAATTCCCGCATTGAAGTCCAGGCATTGCTAATACCCCACAAACTGGAACTGTCAGCGAAAGAGAAAAGGGTTATTCAGGAAAAGGGAGACCGGTTACAGCGCTTCGGTATTGAACTTGAGCATTTCGGGGGCAATACTTTCCTGTTAAGGGCGGTGCCGGCCCTTTTGGAGAATGTCGAGTGGGATTCATTCCTGTCGGAGTTTTTAGCGGAATTGGAAGAAGGTGAACCCGAGGATGATATCTTGTTAGACAAGGCTCTGACAGTCATGGCCTGTCACGGAGCCATTCGGGCCGGGTACCGTATGACTGACGAGGAAATAACCCACCTGTTTTATCAGTTGGAAGAGATGGACTTACCTACGAATTGTCCCCATGGGAGACCGATATTCAAACACTTCACCTATTATGAGATCGAGAAGATGTTTAAGCGGGTTGTGTGAGTTTGGAATTCGGTTGACACCATTGGTTTTTCGTGGACTCTAATTGAGGCTCTTTAATAATGACCGGAGTGCGTCGAGGCATGGGGAACTCTTTTCAAAGAGCCGCATAACCTTGCTGTGGCTCGAATCACGGCGGTCCTCTTTAAAATTCGACTCCGGACAGCCCCTCCGACGGAAGCACCTATTGTGTCTGGCTGTTCCGCCTGTCGGAAGCCGATTTGTTAAGATATTTGGGGCGTGGCAGATGCGTTTTAGAAATAAAGATGCGCCTCTTTGAAAAGAGTTCCCCATGCCCCGCCATTATGGACTAACGCCGCTCCCGCAAAAGAGCAGCAGGGTGGGACTCCGTGCCTGCCAAAAGAGTTGAGTTGTGTGACGCCGTATCCGGGTTCCGGCTCAAGGCCTGGCTTGAGATTTAATTATGGGCAAAAGACAAAAAGTCGTCATTATCTCCGGGCCGACTGCCAGCGGAAAGACTTCGCTTGGCGTGGATCTGGCCCTGGCTTTAAAAGGGGAGATAATCAGCGCCGATTCCATGCAGGTCTACAGGGGAATGGATGTGGGTACGGCCAAGCCCACGTCTGAAGAGCAAAAGGGGATACCCCATCATCTCCTGGATGTAGTGGACCCTGATGAGGAATTTAACGCCGCAACCTACAATTCACTGGCCATTCCCAAAATAACCGAAATCGCTTCCCGCGGAAGGTCCTGTTTTGTGGTCGGCGGGACGGGCCTTTACATAAAAGGCTTAGTGGCCGGACTCTTTGAGAGTCCACCTGCGGATCTGGAATTAAGGGAGTCATTACGCCTGGAGTGTGATTCGTCGGGTTCCCGGGTTCTCCATGAAAGACTTGCTGATCTGGATCCTGAATCGGCCCGTAAAATACATCCCAATGACAAGGTGAGGATCATAAGGGCACTTGAGATTATCCATCTGACCAAACGGCGTTTTTCGGACCTTACAAGGGAGCACTCGTTTGGTGGCAGGAACTTGAATGCCATGAAATTCTGTTTGAAAGTGGATAGAGAAGAGCTTTACGATCGTATTGACAAACGGAGTTTGGCAATGGTTGAAAACGGTATCGTAGAGGAGACCGAAAACCTTCTGAGTAAAGGATATTCTCCCGACCTCAAGCCGATGAAGGCCATCGGATACAGGCATATGATAACCTATTTGAAAGGAGACTGGTCGCTTGATGAGGCGATCAGCGAACTTCAAAAAGATACTCGAAGATATGCCAAGAGACAGTTGACATGGTTTCGCGCTGATCCGGAGGTTACCTGGATAGAACCCGGAAGTTTCCATATTTTTAAAGAAAAGGTAAAGGGATTCTTGATTGAAACCGCTTGACCTTAAAGAGTTTTGGCCGTATCAATTAGTTTCCATCCATAAATGGCCCTTTTCCGCAATCCCCCGTTTGTATCGGGACGGGTCGGCGTCAAACTGCGGGGTTCCTTGTGCGACGTACTAAAGTACGTCTCCGCTCAACCCCTTGTTTTCCTTGACCTTGCGAAATATTATCCATTTATGAACTGGAAACTCATCGTGACCATAATTCAATTAATGGATGGGCGCCAATTAAGTGA
>JAIOSR010000095.1 GCA_021107495.1 Desulfobacterales bacterium
AGTTTCAGGGAAACATCATGGGATGAGGCGCTGGATATAATCGCAGACAGATTCCATTATTTCAAAAACGAGCATGGCGCAGAATCAATATGCTGGTTGAGGGGAATGGCTGCAGATTGGGGCGCGCCGTGGGATTATGCAAATAGATTAATGAATCTTTTCGGCTCGCCGAACACCATTGGGAACGGATCTGTTTGTCATGTGGCAAGGGAAATGGCACACGTTCTTACATACGGTGCGATGACATCACCGGACCAGAAAAACTCAAAATGCATCATTGTGTGGGGAAAAAACGATAGAGATACCAACCCCGCGGCATACGAGGGCATCCGTTATGCCAAGAAACATGGCGCAAAGCTGGTCGTGATAGACCCGATACGAACCGGGTTGGCTTCAATGGCTGATATCTGGCTGCAGATAAAACCGGGCTACGATGGAATTCTCGCCATGTCCATGATTAATGAGATCATATTCGAAAAGCTTTATGATAAAGATTTCATAAAAGAATGGGCCATTGGATTTGAAGAGCTAAAAGAGGCTGCAAGGGCTTATAAGGCTGAAAAAATTGCAGAAAGTGTCTGGCTTGACCCGGATATGATAAAATCAGCAGCTCGGTTATATGCCACAACGCGGCCAGCCTGTATTATTGAGGGGAATGGTCTGGACATGCAGCTTAATATTTTTGACAACACCAGGGCTGTTTGTATCTTAAGAGGATTAACGGGAAATCTCGATAAACCCGGCGGAGACCTCATACCGCAACCGATTCCTGTCAGAAATATTCAGCTTAAAGACCGTCTGCCAAAAGAGGTAAAACCAATAACCCTTGAATATCCGCTCTTCAACGAATTTCATGAAACATGGGGAAATCACGTTCAGTCTTGCGTTATAGACGCAATTCTGGATGAAAAGCCCTATCCAATAAAGATGCTTGTAGTACAATCTGCAAATCCTGTTGTAACTATGACTGATTCAAATAGAGTGCTTCGCGCATTTGAGGATCTTGAGTTTATGGTAGTGATTGATCCATTTATGACGAGAACTGCAAAATTGGCTGATGTCGTTTTGCCGGCAACGAGCTCTTTTGAAAAAACTCAATTAAACCGTGCATTTATGCGAAACAACCCTGTTGTAATTCAAAATCAGGTGATAGACTGGGTTGGCGACAGCTGGCCCGATTGGAAGATTACCTTTGAACTTGCAAGAAGGCTGGGTCTGGGTAAGGAGTTTCCGTGGCATACCGCGGAGGATGCCATCAATTATCAATTAGAACCTGCCGGAATAACAGTCGATATGTTGCGGAAAAATCCTGGTGGAACCCGTATCGAAGATATGGAATATGAAAAATATAAGACAAGGGGGTTTGTCACGCCATCGGGTAAGATTGAGTTCTATTCAAAACAGCTCGAAGAACATGGATATTTGCCGGTTCCATCTTTTGATTTTAAAGCAGAGAACCCAATCAGCTTTTACGATAAAAGGGATGAATTTTCTGTTTTGGGAATAAGTGGTGCACGAACAAAGTGTTTCACCCACTCCCAATTCAAAGGTGTCCCGTCTCTTGTAAAACGTGATCAGGAATGTGTCATAGATATTCATCCTGACGACGCACATGAAAAAAGAATCTCCGATGGAGATACCGTAAAAGTAGAGACTCCCAGGGGTCATATTCATATGAAAGCAGGGATTTCCGATGTGGTGCATAAGGGCTCAATTAGGATTGCGTGGGGCTGGGGTGAATTTAGCCCTGATTACAATCTAAACAATCTTACTGATGATGACAGGAGAAGCAATATAACCGGAACACCATCTAACAGGAGTTTTATGTGTAAGATATCGAAGGTATCCGTTTGATTAAAAATGGTATAAAGTGTAACCCAAACTCAAAGGAGGAATGTTATGAATCGAAAAGATGTCATGGATTTGTTTAATAAAAGACCGCGGATTGGAGCCTTGAGCACAGTCAACCAAAAAGGCGAGGTCAACGTTGCCGTCTTCGGTTCACCACAGATGATTGATGAAAATACGGTAGTTATGGGGATCGGTCCAAATAGATCCTTTGCCAACTTGCAGGAAAATCCAAATGCCGTTTTCATAGTCGTGGAACCCGGCGAAACGGTCATGGACTGGAAAGGAGCAAGGGTCTACCTGGAAGCATTAGCAATCGAGAAGGGTGGAGGCTTTTACGATCAGATAAAAGATAACATTGCCAAGGCAGCAGGGAAGGCGGCCGGAGACATGATACATGCAGCGATCCGTTTCAAGATTACGGAGGTAAGACCGATTGTAGATATGGGAACATAAGACTTATCTGCTCAATATTTGGGGAAACTCGAATTTAGACGGACATCTCTTGAATAACGACTGGCGTCCTTCAAGGCATGCGGATCTCTTTTAATTTGAACTTTTTTAGTCTTTGATCCCGATCTCTTCACCGGCTCGAACGGTACAGTTACCACCAGCACTCTTGGCCTCGTACATGGCAAGATCAACACGGAGTTGGAGCTTGTCGCTTTTTTCGTTATCCGCAAGCTGTGCAACCCCTATACTCATGCTGACCGGTTTGAGCTTACTGCCAAGGTAGGACATTCTAAGGGGCCACTGCTCATTGAAAATAGTCCTGAAGCGCTCCAGTGCCGGGACGCCATGTTCCAAATCGGTTTCAACCATTAAGAAGGCAAACTCATCGCCGCCCACCCGAAACGCATAGTCAGTGGATCTGAGCATGGCTTTCATGCTCTCTCCCACCAAACGTAAGATGTTATCCCCCTCTTGATGACCGAAACTGTCGTTGAATGGCTTAAAATTGTCCAGGTCAAAGAAAGCCAATGTTAACTGTCGATTGTAGCGGCCACTCCTCTTTGCTTCATCAGCCAAGATCGTCTGGAAATGCC
>JAIOSR010000260.1 GCA_021107495.1 Desulfobacterales bacterium
CCTGAAGGGCCATAAAGAAAAAAGATACCCTCTTTAAAAAACGTACTGTAAACTTGAAAGGTTTCGCTTGTTCCATTCTCCATCAGCAGGACAATGGTTCTGTCTGTGATCGTTTGTGCCGGAAAAGGTTCAACCCTGTCATATATCTCAAGCAAAATCGCTGCTTCTTTTTCCGAAATCCCCTGGTAAATATTTTCCATCCAGCTTCTTGTGTATTTGATTCTTGCGAATGACATGTGAAAAGCAAAGAGGTCTCGCCAGTTTCTTACGCGATTGTGAAATTGCCAATGAAAAAACAGCTTGAAGATATTTCTCGATTCCCTGTCTTTTATCAGGCTGACCTTCTGCCAAAAAATGCTGTCTTCAGCCTGATGATTGACCCAATCAACCTGAAAATCGTAATTTATCAAATAGGCAGGATATCTGATATCGTCTAAGGTCAGTTTCAACGGTTCTTCAAAGACCTGATCCTGCCTGCCCGTTAACATGAACTTGGTTCTCCGTTCGGCCCCCCTTGATTCGACATCGGTACCCTGCCCGATATTTATTGGAATATCCTTGAGGTGGATTGCGATATCTTCCATGGAATTTCCCTCACGTTTCAATCGCTTGACCCATTCTATCCTCTCTAAGACAGTATAAGGAAAATAGCCGATTTTTTTTGTTCCCTTCATGTCGCCTACCGGTTTTTTCACCAGAGGTCTCGGAATTATCCCCATTTTAATGTAATTATTTAGCGTTGCACGAGAAATCCCTGTTTTTAATAGTATTTCTTTACTCGTAACCCAGGTTGTATCATGTGTATAATCGGTCATAAGATGTAGGATGAAGGAGGTGGTGAACTGTATAAATATATTGTCTAAATAAGAGTTTCATATTTATACAGTATGAAATTTATATTGTCAAATAAATATGTTAAACTGTATAAATAATATTAGACAGTTTCATCGGCAGAATTGTAGAGGCAGCGCTGAGGCTTTGCCCTCACATAACTTCCCGCCCCTATTCCTTTGTGCCGGGACCTTAATTCCGTGGTAAGGAATTACTGCAAAAAATAAGACCGTAATGAATATGTCAGGAAAGATTACATGAAGACGTTCAGGATATACTTTACGGAGAGAAACGGAATAATGATACCAAGGATGAGCTTTATTGCTTTAGCCGGGATGAATTTTTACAGTCTTGCGCCGCAATACGTGCCTGGAAAGCCCCCTACCCCGAATAAGGCTCCTGAACGCCAATCAGGGGCCATGCCCAAACCTGTGTAAGCACAAACTGATTCGATTATTGTATAAAAAATGACACCGGCGATTGACGTTACAAAAGTACCTATATTATTTTTGAGGCTGTTTTGATTCTTTTCCTTTGTCCAGGATTGCTAATCAAAGCTCTGTTTCATGGATAGAGAGATTCGCTTTCTTGCCAGGTCTACGTCTAAAACCTTAACCGTTACATGCTGATGCACCTTTACCACTTCGTTGGGGTCCTTGATAAAGCGGTTCGCCAATTGACTGATATGGACCAGCCCATCCTGATGGATGCCTACGTCAACATAGGCCCCAAATGCCGTGACATTGGTTACCACACCGGGCAGACTCATGCCGGGTTGGACATCCTCAATTTTCTCAATTCCCTGCTTGAATTTGAAAACCTCGAACCGATCACGCGGATCGCGACCTGGTTTGGCAAGTTCGGCAAGAATATCGGTAAGGGTGGGCATACCCACACTGTCTGTTACGTATTTATTCAGATCGATTTTTCCCCTTAGAACATCGCTTTCAAGGAGATCGGTTACCTTTAAGCCTGTATCCTTGGCCATAGCCTCCACAATGCCATAAGATTCGGGATGGACGGCACTGATGTCAAGAGGATTATTCCCACCCCTTATTCTAAGAAAACCGGCTGCCTGTTCAAAGGCCTTAGGACCAAGACGTGGAACCTTTTTGAGCTCTTTCCTGGAGGAAAGGGGCCCGTACTCATCCCTGTATGTTACGATATTTTTGGCCAACTGTGTTCCGAGACCCGAGATATAGGTGAGAAGCTGCTGACTTGCGGTATTGACATCTACCCCCACTGCATTCACGCAACTCATGACCACGTCATCCAGGCTTCTTTTGAGACCCAGGGGGTTCACATCATGCTGATACTGCCCCACACCAATGGATTTGGGATCGATTTTTACCAACTCAGCCAGGGGGTCCATGAGTCGCCGCCCAATGGATACCGCACCTCTATAGGTCAAGTCCAAATCGGGGAACTCTTCCCTTGCGGCTTCAGAGGCGGAATAGACGGATGCACCGCTCTCATTGACCATTATCACCGGTATGTCACTCGAAAAAGGAAGTTCATTAATAAAGGCGTCGGTTTCCCTTCCACCGGTACCGTTGCCTATTGCTAGAGCTTCCACTTTATATGTATTCACTAATTCCTTTAACGTTTTTCAAGAAGATAATTTGGCGTTTTCCGACTTAAAAAGATAGATAGTATCCGTTTTAAGAAGTTTGCCCTGAGGATCAAGACAGGCAATCTTACAGCCAGTACGAATCCCCGGACCTATTGCCATAATACTTTTTTGGCCGAGGGGTGGCTCCAGAAGAAGTTCCCTGAGATTATCCGTAAATATCTTGATTGCTTCCCTGTCGGCAATTTTTTTGGTCTCAAGCCTGACCTCTGTTTCCATTGAAACGGAAAGGAGCCTTTTGTAGCAGTCGTGAACCGCTTCCTTAACCTCCTTCGAGGCTGTCCCTTCACCCTTAACAAACATGGCCTCCAACAGCGCCAGGGCTTTGTCCTGAGGGGGACTTATTCGAAGATCGAGGAAACCCTCCTTCTCTCCCCGGCGCATTGCAAGTACCCTGTGAGATGGTGCCTTGGACACAGGCTCTTCCCAGTCGAAATAATCCTTGAATTTTGCCCCTTCTTCCTCTTTGCCCGGAATCACTATGGAACGGAAGACCCCTTTTTGAGCATAGAGGGCACGCATTCTTTTGCGCGCCCCCTGATCTTCATTTACCCATTCGGCTATTATGTCCCGGCTGCCGGCTAATGCATCCTCTGCCTTTTCAACTCCCTTTTCAGAATCAAGATAGGCTAACGCCTCTTTTACCGGATCAGTTTCATCCTTCTGGGCAAAGATGAGTTTCGCTAATGGTTCAAGCCCCTTTTCCTTAGCCATTATGGCCCGCGTACGACGTTTGGGCCTGTACGGGAGATAGATATCTTCCAAGGTGGCCATGGTCTCGGCGGAAGCAATCTTTTCCTTTAGATCGTCTGTGAGCAGGCCCCGTTCCTCGAGCGATTTCAAGATGCTATCTCTTCGGTTGTCCAAGGCCTCTAACTGAGCTGTTTTATCACGGATCCCGGTTATGGCTACCTCATCCAGAGAATCGGTAACCTCTTTTCTGTAACGGGCTATAAAGGGGATCGTGTCACCCCCTTTGAGTAACCGGGCTGTGGCCTTTACCTGTTGAAGACCGAGATTCAGTTCTTCTGCTATCTTACTTGCATGTTTTTCATTCATATTTGATGGTTTCGTAAAAATTCCAGATTTAGGTTCCTGAAGCACATAACTTATTGATATTACGATATGTAGCTTTTACTTTTTGTGTGTTTTGTCCACCCTCCGTAGCACGCTACTGCGGAGGACGGGCGCCTTTTTGCGGCCATATCATATTTGATAATCCGCTAAAAACCGCTCCGCTCTCATCCCTCACTCACGGTTACCTTCGCCATACTATCTCCTTGCTGAATGGCGTCTACAATCTCCTGACCCTCGACCACCTTGCCGAACACCGTGTGCATACCATCCAGGTGCGGCTGAGGTGAATGCGTAATAAAAAACTGACTTCCGTTGGTGTTCGGTCCTGCATTCGCCATGGAGATCACTTTAGACTCGTGCCTGAGGGGATTCCCCTCAAATTCGTCCTCAAATTTATAACCGGGGCCCCCTGTTCCCGTACCCATAGGATCACCACCCTGGATCATGAAATCGTTTATCACGCGATGAAAAATAACCCCGTCATAGAAACCCTCTCTTGCCAAAAAAACAAAATTGTTGACCGTTTTAGGCGCATATTCCGGATAGAGTTCCAGTTCAATATCGCCCCTGTTTGTTTCAATTTTTATCCGATACGTCTTTTGTGAATCAATCTTCATTTCCGGTGGGCTGTCCCACTTTTTCTCAGTCATTAGTTACTCCTCCTTTTATTTTATCGTTTGTCAATCTTGTCCAAAATGGTTTTTGGTTTAGAACCGCGATTTGTGCCAAAAATCTTATCAAAACATTCGACGGTTAAAGTCCCCCTTTTTTAAAGGGGGATTTAGGGGGATTTTCAATCCGTTAAATAAAATCCTCCCCAACCCTTTATAAAGGGGGGTAATCAATCTATTAATTTATGTTATTTAAAATAGTTAACCAGCACAATCAAGGTTGAACTTTAATGTTTTTTCAGACACCCCAAAGGCAGTGGCTTATTTTTCATTTTACGATTCCAAAGATGTCGGAAATAAGTTCGGCCGCAAAGTCACTTTGCCACAGATACAGGCCGATTCCCAACACGATTAACGCTATGATATAGAAAGTCTTGTTGCTTCCGATATCACCGGTGAAGAGCTTTATCAGGCAACCGATCATCAACAGCACAACAACGGCGGTCAC
>JAIOSR010000020.1 GCA_021107495.1 Desulfobacterales bacterium
CAGAGATCACAGAGTTCGGTCCTTCTCAGATAGCTCTGCGCCTCTAGCGAAGCGGGCGTGAGATATATTACATAAAAACGAATTAAGTTCCCTACTCTACAGTGGCTATCATCTCTATTTCCACCATCGCACCCAAAGGCAGGGCTGCAACCTGGAACGCGCTGCGCGCGGGCGGATTCGAAGAAAAATACTCACCGTATACTTCATTAAATTTCGTGAAGTTACTGATATCATCCAGGAACACTGTTGCCTTTACAGCCCTTGTTAAATCGGTGCCCGCCGCCTTAAGGACCGCGCTCAGATTTGCCATGACCTGGCGGGCCTGTTCCTGAATGCCTCCTTCAATAAGTTTTCCCGAGCCGGGATCAATGGCGATCTGGCCGGATGTGAACACGAGATTACCCGTGAGAATCGCCTGGCTGTATGGTCCCACCGCTTTTGGTGCTTTTTCGGAATGAATAACCTTTTTCATTTCTTTCTCCTGTAATTTTCACATTGCCGCAAAAAATCACAAAATATAAAACAATCCTTATTCACTGTCATTCACAGAAACCAGGTCCTGAGGAAGCGTGTCTATAAAGGGCTGGTAAAGTAGAACCGTCCATGTCTCCATGGAGGTCGTGATAAGACATTTGGCAAGGAGCCTTCCGGGATATAAGTTGTACTTTTGAATTTCGGAACGAGCCTGGCGCTTGACCCGGGTTCGGAACCACCGGCGGTAGAGACAATACACCGCCTTGGAGGTGATAATCAAATATATTCCGGCAGAGCGCCGCACAGAGGGGACACGGCCCGCATATGCCTTTCCCGTCCAGATAATCTCTTCGTCTTTTTCCTTTTGATCATCAAAAAACGTATCCATAAAAAGAGGAATTGAAAGTAGTCTGCTTTTGCTGATATCACGGATGAAAAATGCCTTTATTCTAAAGAAAAAAGAACCCAGAAGCATACGAAACGTACGAAAGAGAATGGGCAGGAAAATGATGATGAGTACAAGAAAGATTATTGTGAGAAAAAACGTGAGCTTGGGGTATGCAAGGGCCAGGTAGGAAAAACCTATGACACCGATGTCTTCCCCGATACTGACCAGGATGTTTGAAACCGGCTCGGGACTGGTATTTACCACAAGGCGGGTTCCGGCCTTTGTTGCATGTGCGGCCGAGGCCATGCTGGCACCCACAAGAAAAACAATCACCTCCACTGCTGCCGATGCCTCTCCAACCTGCATCAGGGCGATGAAGGCACCTCCTAAAGGGCGTATGACCGTGTGAAGGCTGTCCCAGAGAGTGTCAAGGCCCTGAATCTTATCCATAAAGAACTCGACCGCATAGAGTAACAGGGCCACAAAAATAACCGCCTCGTTTGCAAAAACCTGAAATTCCGGGGGAAGACCCGTAATCAGACCCGTCCTGACACAAATACCGGTCATGGCCACGGTGGCGTAAAGATTGATCCCCGATATGAATGAAAGACCCAAGATTGAACCCAAATGGGCTATGGCATCCATTTTGTCCCCCTTGTAAAAATATCAGGTGCAGCGCATATTTTCTCGAATCAACGGCCGGACTGGAAATATACCTCCTCGTAGGGCTGAATCACGACAAAACCGTCCCCTTCAAATTTCATCTGAATCGACTCCCCGCTCCCCCGGCCCAAAAAGGTCTTAAGCGATATATCCGTCTTTATTTCCGGCGCAAGGGTACCTGACCAGGCAACGGTTGCATTGGGGTCAGTGAGCACGGGTTTGCCCGGAGATACCTTGAGGGTCAAGGGATCATAATGTGTGGTTATCGCCATCATTCCCGTTCCTTCCAGCTTTACGTTGAAAAGACCTCCTGCCAGCATTCCGGCTATCTTTTTCATTATTTTTATGTCCCACTTGATACTTCCCTCAAATGCAAGCAGGTCATTCCCGTTTACAAAAATGGATTCCCCCTGAAGATTCAGGATAGATATCTTTTTTCCCGTGTCAGCAAGATAGAGCTCACCCCTGCCCTCGGCCTTTGTAAGCCTGGCGCCCTCACCGCTGACCGCCTTTTTGAGAAGTTTTCCAACACCGTGCTCAAGCATACCTTCCCTGGTGAACTTGATTTCGCCTAAATAGGCGACCATGGCCCCCGTCTTTATCCAGACCATGTCCTTAAGATTAATCTCGAGCAGGCGTTCGCTCTCAAGCTCGAACAGGCCCTGGCCCCTGTCCTTTTGTGCGGTTTTATTTATGAATTCAGAGATCGAATACCGGGCGATTTCCGGCTCCCTTTTTTCACGGGTCTTGACCACTGGCTCGGCCTGCTTTTCCACTTCTATTTTGACGGCTGACTTGCATTTCGGACATTTGACCGTCTTGCCCGCGTATTTGTCAGGCACTTCCTTTGAATATCCGCAACTGCTGCATTCAAAAATCATAATTATTACCTCCTTTAAGTGAACAGCTTAGGAGACTGTCTCCTCCCGCCATGGCGGACGAACTGTCACCACATCTTATTTTTCGATTGTAAAGGGATGTTTCCTTTCAATGAAATCAGAGGCAAGAATAATTTTTAAGGTGTCGACTTTGCCTTCAAACTGGTAGGTGTAATCGGCCTTATTACCGAAGGACCCTCCTCCATAACCGCTGTTCGGTAATTTTCCGCCCGAGGCGTCAAAGGCATTGACACCAATCAGATTTGTAAAAGAACCTTCATATTGGAGCCTTACCATATTTTCTCTTGTTGAAACCAGCTTTACCTTGCAACCTGCTTCAGTGACCTCTTTTTCTTTATCTTTAATGGCATTAAAGGAAATTACTTTCACGCGAACAGGGAGTTTGAAAGTGAACGTCCCTTCAATTTTTTTGATATCATCAAACGTTGTGCCGGAATTTACTATACAGTTTGTTCCTGCTGACAGGTGAGGGAATGGCTTCTTCTCACAAGAAAACCGGATACTTTTGGCGGCGCCGTACCGGGTATCGAGCACATCGCGCCCTTTTTGATTCCGAATATGATCGACTACCATGGAAGCAAGTTCCTTATCTCCAACTGCCAGGTTGGGGATTGAAATCGCCCGTATGTTGATCGCAATATAGGGCTCGTCCACCGCTTTTCCGCTCCGGCTCGTTATCTTTCCGAGCATCTCGGAAAGCTGAAACGCTACAGGGCCCGCGCTCGTGTTAACCCCCTCTTCAAACCCTGCAGATTTTGAAGATAACAGCGTATCATAATCCGAGACACTCAAATCCGCTATTCGATCCCCTGTTATTGATGTATCAGCCTTTTTGTCGCCACACCCGAATGTTAATAAGGCCATCAAAACACAAAGAAAACCAATAAAACGGCTTGAGATAATGTCTCTCATTTTTTATTCCCCCCTTTCTGTACATCCAGCAAGGCCAATCTCAAGGTGTTCAGACCGATTACCGAGCCCCGCTGCTGGAGAGTAAACAGATCGCCGCCCATGTCCCAGGGAAAACCTTTTTCAATGCCCTCCCCTGCCGCGGCGGCATAGCCCTTAACCGTATAGCCGCCCCCCAAGTCCTTTTTCAAAAAGCCGGTTATGGCAAGTCCGACACTCGCGTTCACAAGCCCCCTTGTTTTCCGCGCAAGATCCATTGCGGTTTCTCTTTCCGTTATGTCTTTGTCATTCCCTGAGTATCGGGCAACCTGTTTTTCATCAGGAATGACGAGGCTTTCTATCAAACGGCTCGAAGGAAGACTGTGAAATCGCTGTGCGGCCAATCCGCCTGAAAAAGTCTCCAAGATCCCAAGGTTCAGGCCGTTTTCAGCCAGCAATGCATCAATCACACCTTCAAGCGTTTCATCGTCCCGGCCGTATATCTTTTTGCCTAATCGTGAACAAACCTCTTCGGCAACAGGTTCGATGAGTCTGTGTGCCTCTTGCTCGCTTTTGGCCTTGGCAGCAATGCGTATCTTTATCTCGCCCATGGAGGCCAAAAGACCTACTTCCGGGTTTTGCCCCGGTTTTATAAGGTCGCCTATGAGACTGTCTACCTTGCTTTCCCCTATGCCGACTGTTTTAAGGACCCTGTAAGTGATCATATGTTCATCCAGGTTGAACCTTTGCCGCACCCAGGGGATGACTTCTTTGTCTAATAAAAACTTAAGTTCCCTTGGCACGCCGGGAAGGCAAATAACGGGCCTTTTTTTCACCTCCTTGATAAAGGCCGGCGCAGTTCCAACCGGATTGAGAATGACATAACCACCGGCAGGAACAAAGGCCTGACGCCGGTTGTTCTTAGGCATTTGATACCCTGCAAGACGAAACATCTCCTCGATCCCGTCCATGAGATCCTGCCGGAACTCTAACTCCACATCTGCTGAGCGAGAAACGGCCTCACGCGTCAGATCATCAAGGGTGGGCCCGAGTCCGCCGGTTGTAATCACCATGTCACACCTGCCGATTGCGGAACGAAGGACCTTTTCTATTTCGTCCAATCGATCAGCAACAGCAGTGCGAAAAAGGATCGTAACACCTTCCCTCCCCAATTCCCGGGCCAGATAGGTGGTATTCGTATCCTCTATCTGACCTAACAGGAGTTCACTGCCGATGGTGATGATTTCACATGTGGGTGATTTGATTGAAGGATTCATTATTAA
>JAIOSR010000317.1 GCA_021107495.1 Desulfobacterales bacterium
ATAACCCGTTATTGCGATAACCGGTATTTCAGGACTTTTATTCTTTAGAGCAGTAACCACGCCAACTCCGCTCACATAAGGAATGACAATATCCGTTATCACCAGGTCATACCCGCCCGATTCGAGGCTTTTCAGCCCTTCCAGACCGTCCGTAGCAGTGATGACTTCATATTTTAGAAATTCCAAATGCTTGATGATCATGGAAAGAACATCAGGGTCATCCTCTATTACCAGGATCGTCTTTTTTTCTTTTGCTTCACTCATTTTCATATCCTTGGAACATTTATTTTCATCACGCCCAACCTGTCCCGCATAACTCGTTTTGCGGGGCTCACTTCGTTCGTTCGAGCCCACAGGGCTATCAGAGAAAAACAAGGGTATAAATGTACGCTCAAAATGTACGTGGGGTGCATCGAATGGATGAAAAAAGCGAGCTTCTTTCATCCATCCCCTGATCCCCCCTGATTCCAGTGAAAAGCACTGGAATCCCCGCCAAGCGGGGATTTTGAGCGTACATTCGGACATTCAGTATCCGCCAATTTTTAGTACTCTGTGTTCTCTGTGCCTCTGCGTGAGACATGTTCTTTATTCTTAACGCCCGTTCCGCCTTCTGCCTTCTGTCCTATGATCTCCGTCTTCCGTTTTCGGTCCTCTGCGTTCTTTGCGTCTCTGCGTGATATTTTTTCTCCGTGGTCTCTGTGGTGAGATATTTTACTCAATTTTTTTACTGTTACACTATGCTCTCTATATAGGCAAGGTCCTTCTCTTGCGTATTTTTCGTTCCAATGGTCACGATCTTTGTCTTGTGTTGGGAATCCTTTTGGAAATAGACCCTTCCTGAATAAGAAAAGTCCGCCTCTAAGATATTTATCTTTCCTCCTTTGCCAAAGACCTTTCTCTTGACTGGGACTTGAGTATCGTCCTCATTGAGCTTGTGGATCACCTCTTCGCCCTTTAACTTAAATTCATCCGTAAGAGAAAGGAATCCTTCAACGGCCCTGTCTGTAAAATTTAGGTTTTTATAAAGGACCTTGAACCTTTTGTGGGTCGTTTCCGCCTTTTTCTTCTTCTGCTTGGGCTTCTTGAATTTCACTTTCAGCCGATCCATTTCCTCTCTTAGCTGAAAGAACTCAAATTCCCTTTCCTCCTTTAATTCTCTCTGCTCCCTTAATCCTGCCTCCAGGCCTTCCATCTCATCCACAAAACCATCAATGTCTTTTGACATGTCCTTTTTTTCCTTTTTGAGATGGTCTATTCTTTCCAGGTAATTATCTTCCTTACCTTCCGTGTCCTTCAGTCTATTTTCGGCCCGGATTAATTGATTTGAAAGACGTTGGATGAGTTCTTCCTGCTCTTTCTCCTGCCTCTCGGCTTCCCTGATCCCTTTTCGAATAAATAAACGAAGGATTGTGAGGAACAAAAAAACATATAAAACCAGAATACTATTTGACAACCAGCTATTATGCCTGATTCGAAGATCAAATGAAAGGATCAGCCCCTTGTTCAGTATCCTGTAATTCTCGGCAGCCACTTCCACAAAATTGAGCGACTTTGTGGGGAGTTCGGAGAATTCATTTTCTTCATTCGAAACTTTGTGGTCTTGCTTGAAAAGGGCCGGGTATAGTATATGATCGTCTCTTGTCTTGACTAAAATGTGCATCCTGACACCAAGGCGAAACATGAGACTTCGGCTTAAATATTCACCTATATTGCGATTTAATTCTTCCTTTACCGTGTATCGCCCTTCATACAGGGCTTCAAAGTCCTGAATAATGGTTTGATTCAGTTTTGATGCCCCCCTATTCTGAAAATACCCCTCCAGCATATGAAGGGTCAAAAGATAGCATATGGGAGGCAGAAAAATGCCTATAAACAATATCTTAAAAGGGAATTGTTTCATTTATTTTAACTACTCAGGTTATCCGGTTCACGGTTCAAGGTTGATCGAAAGCTTAAGCAATATTATGCATCGACCGTATACCAGGATCTTGTATCAGTCTTTTTTGTTCGTAATCTTTCACAGGTTCAGGCCTTTTTTGAATGACAGACCTTTCTGTTCAATTCACGTGCCAGTTGCCAGGCCTTAATAATCTTTAAACGGATTAATCTTCATTAGTTTCTAACCGTGAACTGTGAACCGTTGAACTTTGAACCTGGGTGGTTCCATTTATTTTTATTCAATTTCTTTCAAAATCCTGCGTGCATCTTCAGCCCCCTTGAAATTCTGATCAATCTTCAGGGCCTTTTCGAAAAATTCCTTAGCCTCATCTGCCTGGTTGTTCTTGAAATAGGCCAGGCCTAAATGATAATGGATCACCGGGTTTTCCGGATCCCGTTCCAGGCCGTCCTGAAACTCGGAAATGGCGTTCAGATAACTTCCTTTCAGATAATAGATCCAGCCCAAGGTATCCATGACTGCGGCATTCTTAGGCATTTTTTCCTTGGCTATCCGGGCAAAACCCAGGGCCTCGTCAATGTTCCCCTCGCCCTGCGCCAGATTCCAGGCCAGGTTGTTTGCAGCAGGCGCAAAATCTTTGTTTACCTCTAAGGCCTTCCTGTAATATGTCTCAGCCTTTTGCCCGTCACCCTTCTGTTCATAAATCGTACCCAAAGCCATGTATCCTGCTAAGTATTTCGGTTGTTTTTTCAAAATGGTCTCGTATTGAGAAACAGCTTCATCGATCTTCTTTTCTCGCACATAGATCTTGGCCAAGGCCACATAAGAGGCCATGATATTGGGATTTATCTCAATGGCCTTTTCAAAATGTGACCGGGCCCTTTTTAAGTTTTTTTCAGCTAATGAGACGTTCCCTTCCAAGTGTTCAATCAGTGCCAGGTTAGAGGGATTGTCCCTGGTTTTCTCTTTCATGTCTTCACAGATTCGAATGGCCTCTTCATACTTCTTGTCGCGAACATATAGGCCCACAAGCAATGCAAGGGCATTGGTTTGACTGGGATTTAACTCGAGGGCCTTTTTAAAGCTCACCAGGGCCTCCTCCTGCCTTTTTGTGAGATTATACAGGAGGCCGAGGCGGACATAGCCAGGCGCATGATCAGGGGCGCTTTCGATCACTTTTTTAAAAGCCACTTCAGCTCCCTCAACATCCCGTTCAAGGATTTTGAGGTTTCCCTGGAGCGTGAGTGTCCTCGGATGGCGAGGGGAAAGTTTAAGCGCCTGTTCTATTTGCTGTCCGGCTAAGTCTTTGTCCCTTTTACGCAGATATGTTTCGGCTAAGATGAGCCTTGCATCCAACAGTCTCGGATTCAGTTCCACGGCCTTTAGAAGATCCTGTTCCGCCAATTTGTTTTTTCCTGTACCAACCAGGCACAGGGCCTTGAAATAATAGGCCATGGCATTGCGCGGCCTATCCCTGATAACAAGATTGAAACGATCCAGGGCATTGGTAAAATCCCTTTTAACCAAAGATATCCTGCCTTTTAAAAAGTTAGCCCCCACATGGCCCTTGTCTTTCTCCAAGACTTTATCAATAGTTGTTTCAGCCTCTTTTATCTTTTTAAAATCAAAATGGAGTTGTGCCATGCTCACAAGGATGTTCAGATCATCCTTTTTAAGGGCTGATGCCCTGTCCATGGCGTCCAATGCCTTTTCATAAGAATTCCTCCTGGCATAATATATCCCCAGATTCATTAAGGGCGCCATGTCCTCGTCGGGCGCGGAATCCACTGCTTTTAAATAGGTCTTTTCCGCCTGGACCCAATTCTTCCGGCTTTCGTAAAAACGTCCAAGCACATAAAGGTTCTGGTATTTTGAACCGGATGCCTGGATCATTTTCTTAAGTTCCGACTCGGCCTTGTCCCACTGCCCCTTGGCGCCGTATATGCGAGCCAGTTCTATATAGGCGACGCGCGCTTTAGGATCCAGCGATATGACTTTAAGATATTCCTTTTCGGCCTTGTCCAGGTCCTTTTTTAAAAGGTATAAACGGCCTAAGGAAAGATGAGTCTTGAACCGGTCGGGATCTAAGGAGACAACTTTTTTGAGGGTCTTTATGGCCGAATCCAGGTTTTTCTCCTGGACCTGGACACCCGAAAGGAGACTTAGTGCCTCAATGTCGTCGGGTGATTTTTCTAAAATCAACGCGGCCTTTGTTTTCGCATCTTCGGTCCTTTTTCCCAAGAGAAAGAACTGTCCCATTTTCAACTGGGCCTTCATGTTACCCGGGTTGGCGGAAACCGCGCGGGAAAAGGATTGAAATGCCTCCTTTCCCTGTTTAAGCTTCATATATGTCTCGCCCAATTCATAATAGGCCGCATCATTTTTCGGTTCCAGTTGAACCACGTTCTTGAGTTCAATCACGGCCTTTTTAAATTCGCTCTTTTCAATATACTCTCTTGCCCTTTCCAAATGTTTAGCCTTTTTTTCTTCCTTGCTGGAGCACCCCGCGCACATAAACAGCAGGAACAAGACAAGCATTACCCTCAGGCAATTAATTTCCCATTTATTCAGTTTCATTTTTCTCTTTTCTCCTGTCAGATAGATCAAAACTCATTACAAATAGCCAAAAAAACTAAATTAATAAAGCAACATACAACTTAACCCAAATGATGTCAAACCGTTTCTATCTATCGCATTCCCAATATCTACTGAATATCGAACGGCTGTTCTGAAAATAAAAAAGGGTACCCGAAAGGATACCCTTTTTATTTTCAAATTACCTTTGTTGTGCGAAGAATTACAGATAGCGGGCGGAAATAAATCCCGCTCGAATAATGTTAACCTATTTTGGACAGTAACTCAGCGGACACCTCTTTGACGCCCGGCCTTCCATCCAGTTCTACTATCTTTGGAACGCCGCCGGATTTCGCCGAGAGATCTTTATAGAAATTACAGCCCGCCATAGTACCGGTCTCGGTATCGTAATAGATATTGTGGCGTTGATCAATGGCGGCCTCGTCCTGGTCATCCGACCGGGTCTTGAGTTCCCCACCGCAGACCCTGCACTTGTCTCCATCCGGTTTGATGGCATCAATATAGATATTGTTGGGATGGTTGTTGTCATTTACACACAAACGCCGGCCCATGATCCGGTTCTTGGCGATCTGCCTGTCAAGGACCATGTCAATGATGATATCTAAGGTTATGTCCTCTGCCTTCAGTGCCTTGTCCAATTCCTGGGCCTGGGTAAGGTTACGGGGGAACCCGTCCAACAACCAGCCGTCTTTACAGTCATCTTCCTTGAGACGGTCAAGAATCATGGGAATGGTAATGCTGTCGGGAACTAATTCACCCCGGTCTATGTAACCTTTGGCCTCCTTGCCTAAGTCCGTGTCGCGCGAGATATTATCCCTGAAGATTACGCCGGTTTCAATATGGGGGGTACCAAACTTCTCCTTCACGATAGCACCCTGGGTTCCTTTGCCGCTTCCGTTTGGGCCGAAAAACAGTATTTTCATGTTTCTTTCTCCTTTTAATTAATTTTTTTAACTACTCAGGTGGGTAGACTGAAGGCTGAAGACTGTTAGGAAAAACTGAAATACGGTTCATTTTGAAGCCCTGTTTGGTGCGAAAATCTGCTCTCTCCACCAAAGTGCGTCAATCGTACTTTTTGGACCCCTTCAGCCTTCAGTCTAAACAACTTCAGCCTGACTACGTGTAGTTACTAATTTTTTTGTGAAAATATTTCAAAAATTAGCCCGTGTCAAGGTATTAACCCTTATCCAAAAATGCCGGCATCAAATCATGTCCTTTTTCAAAAAAAAGCCCGGACTGTATGGCTGATGCCTCTGTGAAACCGGGGCCTTCACGCACGGATTCAAGCTCCTTTTTACCGGCCCAGGCAAATGGTGCAGGCTCGCTTGTGTGGGTTTTTTTGCAGATTGGTGTATAATGATCACTTGCGACCATGATCCGGTAGTCCTCAAATCGTTCCAGGCCATTTAAAACGGAACCTACCACCTTTTCATCAAATGCCTCGATTGCCTGTATCTTTTCTTCAATGTTCCCGTTATGGCCGGCCTCATCAGGGGCTTCCACATGAACAAATAAAAAGTCGAGACGTCCAAGCCCTGTCAGGGCCTCTTCGGCCTTTCCACGATAGTTGGTGTCCAGATAGCCGGTTGCCCCCTTCACATTAATCGGTTCAAGACCCGCATAAACACCAATGCCCTTCAACAGGTCCACTGCCGAAATAACTCCTCCATTCAGACCGAATTTTTCGGTGAACAAGGGAATCTTCGGCGCTCTGCCCTGGCCCCACAGCCAGATGGAGTTGGCTGGTTTCAACCCCTTCCTGATTCTCTCCACGTTCACCGGATGGTCCTTTAATATCTTCCACGAGAGGCGAATAAAACCTGGAATAGGGTCCTCTCCTGCATGGTTCAGGTATGTGGCCATGTTCTGATCCAGAACGTTATGGGGCGGAATAGTTTCAATTTCCACCGGTCCTTTATCCCACACGAAAAGGTGTCGATAGGCAATACCCGGGTAGATGCTAACTCCCGGGATTGACATTTCTTTTTTCAAGCTCTCCACAATAGGTCTTGACTCTTTTGTGGTGATATCCCCTGAGCTGTGGCTCCCCATCACAATTTCCTTATCCGACCTGTGCTCGAGGGTGACCAGATTCATTCGATAGGCCGCATCAGCAGCCTTCAGGCTTACACCCATGCTGGCAGCCTCAAATGGGGAACGCCCGGTGTGATATGATACGGGATCGTAGCCCAGAAGTGATAGGTTGGCAACATCACTGCCAGGTTCCATGCCTTCCGGAATAGTCTTTACGCACCCGATCCGGCATGCCGC
This sequence comes from Desulfobacterales bacterium, assembly GCA_021107495.1. Classification (GTDB taxonomy): domain Bacteria; phylum Desulfobacterota; class DSM-4660; order Desulfatiglandales; family Desulfatiglandaceae; genus JAIOSR01. The sequence continues at coordinate 6,764 of JAIOSR010000317.1, forward strand.
AATCCTGTCCATATTAGGGGTCAGGGCGACCTCAAGGGGAGTCTTCCCGTCCAGTTCGGGAATAGCATAGTCTGCCATCCCGTCGCCTACCAGAAGGATATATTTTATTTTGCCTTTTGCCATATTTTAGGTTCTTCTTCACCACCCCAGTACGATCTTCTGGACCTACGGGGCTCCGATAGCGGGATCTACACTAACTTCCGACAGGCAGAGACACAGAGAAAAGCCTTTTTTTATCACGCCCGTTCGCTTCACTCACTCGAGATCGCAGAGGTCACAGAGAAAAGCGGCGGTATGAATGTGCACACAAAATCCCAGCAGCGCTGGGATCACAACGCTAAAGCGTTGGGATTAGTCAATTTTGAGCGTGCATTCGTTCATTCTTTCTGTATCGTCCTTCTCCGTGTCCTCTGTGTCTCAAGCGAAGCCCCGTCATAACGGGACAGGCTGGGCGTGAGAAAGCTTTTAATCAAACTTCTGATCACTGCCATCTGTCTTCTGTTTTCTCTTTCCTGACTTCTGTCCTCATTTCATCCGCTCTCCACCCGTATCATAATAGTCTTGCCGGTCAGGATTTTCATGCCCTTCATCAGGGAAAGGGCCTTTTGCACATTGCTCTCGAGTGCCTCATGGGTCAGCATAACGATCGGCACGGACCCGTTTACCTCGCGTCCTTTCTGAATCACGGAAGAAATGCTGATATGGTGGTCGCCCAGGACCCCCGATATCTTTGAAAGAACGCCCGGGCTGTCTAAGGCTGAAAACCTGCAATAATAGGCACTGGTCAATTCTTCAATTGGCTGAATCAGGATTTTCTTATCGGGCGAACGCACGTGTGCAAGGGGAGGCATGAATCCTTTCAGCCCCACCCTGGTCTGCCTTGCTAATTCAATAATATCCGACACCACGGCACTTCCGGTGGGCCTTTTTCCGGCGCCTAATCCATAATAAAGATTCGGACCCACAAAATCACCCTCAAGATAGATGGCATTGTATGCTTCATTCACGTTGGCCAGGATGTGATCTTTTGGAATCATTGCCGGATGAATCCTCGCTTGCAAGCGATCCCCCAGGTTCCTCGCAATAGCCAACAACTTGATACTATAACCGAATTGTCCTGCAAAACGGATATCATCCGGCGTTAAGTCGGTAATACCCTCCTTGTAAATCTCATTGAAAGAAACCGGGGACCCAAAGGCAATAGATATCAGGATGGCCAGTTTATGTGCCGCATCGGTTCCATCCACGTCCAGGGTTGGAGGATCCTCGGCAAAGCCCAAGTCTACCGCGTCCTGAACCACCTTTACGTATGGTAAACCCTCCTTAGTCATTTTGGTCAGAATGTAGTTGGAGGTTCCGTTCAAAATGCCTATCATAGTCTGAATCCGGTTGGCTGCGAGACCCCGTCTTAAGGCATTAATGATGGGGATACCGCCACCCACGCTCGCCTCAAAGCCCAGGCTGGTCCCGTAACGCTCTGATGCCTCGAATATTTCACTGCCGTATTCCGCAAGAAGGGCCTTGTTGGCGGTAACCACATTCTTTCCCTTTTCCATAGCCATCAAGATGAATTCTTTTGCCTTTTCCACTCCCCCTATAAGTTCTACAACCACGTCAATCTCAGGGTCATCGATCACATCCATGGCATCAACTGTCAACAGGTCCCGGTTTACCTGAATCCCCCTGTCGGACTCAAGGTCAAGATCCGCAATTCTTTTAACCACCACCTCCGCGCCGACCCGGTTGGCAATGACCTCACGGTTTGTGGTCAAAACCTCAAAGGTTCCGCAACCTACAGTACCGAATCCGATGATACCAACGTTAATTTGCTGCATAGCTTCTCCCCATGTGATTGGCCACAGACCCACACAGACAAACACAGACATTTTCCTCTGCGCTGCGGGCGTGTTTAGAGAACAAATCGTTTTATTTCAGCTTTTGGGTGCTTAAAATTTATCAGAAGGCCGATCTTATATCCCGTAGCCTTGAGATAATTCAATAGCTGGGCCTCGTGGATTTTTTTTAAGGAATCAATGGCCTTAAGTTCCAAAATAACCTGGTTTTCAACGACTATATCAGCGTAATATTCCCCGACTTCTCTACCCTTATACGAAACCCTGATGGCAACTTGAGCCTCCGCTTTAAGACCTTTTTCCTTTAGCTCAAGCAACAAGGCATTCTCATACACTTTTTCCAGAAATCCGGCTCCAAGCACACGATTTACCTCAAAAATTGTGGCTCTAATCATGTAGGTCAGTTCATTGAGATCCATTTATTTCTTTTTGTGCAGCGATAACGCCCTCTAGCCAAACTACCCCGTTAAATAGGCCTCGCATTTAAATGGACAAGAGTCGCTCGGCAAAAATGTCTGTGTATTTCTGTGTGGGTCTGTGGCTAAAAAATTTGCCTTATTCCCCTTATGGCCTGCCTGATGCGGTGCGGGTTTTCGACCAAGGCAAATCGGACATAATCGTCCCCATATTCACCGAAACCGACGCCGGGCGCAACCGCAACCTTCGTCTTTTCAATAAGCATTTTGGAGAATTCCAATGAGCCCATCTCTCTATAATTTTCCGGGATTCTCGCCCATACAAACATGGTTCCTTTAGGCTTTTCAATTTGCCAGCCGATACGGTTCAGGCCCTCAACCAGGACATCACGGCGCTCCCGGTAAGTCTCCACAATTTCCTCTACACAGTCATACGGTCCGTTCAGAGCAATAATGGCGGCAATCTGAATGGGCTGAAACATACCGTAATCCAGATAGCTTTTTATCCTCCTGAGCGCGGCTATCAAAACCGGGTTTCCAACACAAAAACCGACCCTCCAGCCCGGCATGGAGTAACTCTTGGAAAGGCTGAACAGCTCTACACCGATATCCTTGGCCCCCGGGATCTGGAGAAAGCTGGGGGGCTTGTAACCGTCGAACACAAGATCGGCATATGCAAAATCATGGACAACGATGATGTCGTGTTCCCGACAGAACTCCACGATTTTTTCAAAAAACTCAAGGTCCACCACTTCACCTGTGGGATTGTGGGGATACGAAATAATAAGCATTTTCGGGTTGGGCCAGGTCTGCTTGGTGGCTGTCAGGAGGTCCTCAAAAAAATCCCTGCCCGGTCCGATAGGGATACTCCTCAGATCGCCACCGGCAATGATAACGGAATAGGGATGTATGGGATATGTGGGATTAGGGGAAAATACCACGTCTCCCGGGCTGATGGTCGCTAAGACCAAATGCGAAAGACCCTCTTTTGCGCCTATAGTTGCAATGGCCTCTTCGTCCGGGTCCAAATCCACATCATACCGCCTTTTGTACCAGTCGCAAATGGCATGCCGCAGCATGGTGATGCCCATTGAAGCGGAATATCTGTGGTTTTGGCCTTTTTGCGCCGCTTCAATCAGCTTGTCTACGATGTGTTTGGGCGTGGGGATATCAGGATTTCCCATTCCCAGGTCAATGATATCTTCTCCCCTGTGTCTCGCGTCCATTTTGATCCTGTTGACGCTTGCAAAAACATAGGGAGGTAATCGATTCATTCTCCTGAAGTCTTGCATGATCTATGTCTCCTTAAACTTTTAGGTTGCGCGGTTCAACGTTCACGCCTGCACGCCGGGCGTCAGGCGGGGTTCATTGAACCGTGAACCCCTGAACTTGGAACCTGTGTAGTTGTCGCACTTTACAGCACCCTGTTTAAAAAATCAAAGTACAAATTAGTTTCCATCCATAAATGGCCCTTTTCCGCAATCCCCCGCCTGCTTCGGGACAGGTCCGCGTCAAACGGCGGGGTTTCTTGTGCGACTTACGACAGTAAGTCTCCGCGCAATCCCTTGTTCTCCTTGATCTTGCGAAAAATTGCACATTTATGAATTGGAAACTCATCGTGTCCACAGTTCAATTTATGGATGGGCACAAATTATAAATCCAGCGGCTGCATGGAAAAAGATCGAACCGTCTCTTTTAAAATGCGATTCTCATCATTGGACAATTCCGGGTCAAAAGTCAGAACCTGCTCCGCTTCTTTTTTTGCGGTCATTAAAAGTTCCGGCTCCCTGAACATTTCCCTCAAATCCAGTTCACCTGCCCCGGCCTGTCTAATGCCCATCAGTTCTCCATGCCCCCTCATTTGCAGGTCTTTTCGCGATATCTCAAAACCGTCATTGCTTTCGACCAGCACTTTAAGCCTTGATAAGCTTTTCTCAGAGAGTCCTTCCGATCCCATAAGGAAACAGAGGCCTTTCACTTTTCCCCTGCCCACCCTGCCCCTTAACTGGTGCAACTGGGTCAACCCGAAGCGTTCCGGGTGTTCAACCACAATAACCGTGGCGCCGGGGGCATGCACCCCCACTTCGATCGCTGTTGTACCTACCAAAAGATTGATCCGGCCTTTGCGGAACTGCTCCATAACCCGGTCTTTTTCATCGAAAGACAGACGACCGTGGATCAGGCCCAC
>JAIOSR010000505.1 GCA_021107495.1 Desulfobacterales bacterium
ACGAAGAACAGCCGCAACAATGAACCTCCGTCCTGAAAAAGGGAGATTATCACCGGGTGATAGACTTAAAGATTCGGCCACTTCAGAACCTAAAAGGACTTCATCTGTCTCCTTAGGCATAGAACCGTCAAATTGCCACCATGTCTTTAAAGCCATTTCCTGCTCAAAATCAACCCCCATGAGGAGGACATCCCTGCCTTTTATCTTTACAGGCCCCAGGACCTTGGGGGCTATAACGCCCAGGTTCTTGCTGTTCCTTATCTTGCGTATCTCGGGTATTCTTTGTTCATCAAATTCAGCAACTTTGTAATTGACGCCGCCCACATTAATCCCGCCGTAGCTGAGAGAAAGGCTTTCGCTTCTGGGAGTCATAACGATGTTTGCACCGAACTGGTTGAGTCTGGTTTCTATATCCTTTGACATACTCTCGGTTATGGAGAGGAGGGTCACGACAGTTGCGATGCCTATTACCAGGCCCATAACCAAAAAAATCATTTTGCCTTTGCGGCGTTTCAGATTGTTCAGGGAGATATTATGAAGCTTCACGTTCTTTCTCCGCATTGAGCGATTTCATTCTCTGCCTGTGGCTGATCCTGTTCAAAAGTGTGGATTTAAAATTTTTCTTTCTGAAAAAAGATGAAATCATGATTGTATCGACCTCTGTCCTATCAAATGTAATTACGAGCCTTGTTCCGCCTTTATCAGTCATTGCCTTTTCAACACCCTCGATCTCAAGTATTTCTGAGATTATTTCATTGGGCCATGAAGTCGAATTTTCCAACTTGTAGATGGCATCATCAAGGTTTCTTGTTGAAATATATGAGATGGTCCTGGGTAACGCCACAAAACCTAAGGAAACCATAATGCAGATTGATACAATTGCCGCAATAACGCCAAAGCTCATCCCGCGCCTTTGAAAGCCGAGAACTTTTTCACGTTTCGCCCTGTATTTTTCAGGATCATAGGTCATTACGATTCACCCTGTTCACGCATCTGTAGCTACTGCTTCTTATACTTGCAATACCAGCTATTTGCATTAATATCCTTCATCTCAACAACAAGGTCCTTGCCACTAATCTTCCTTTTAAGAGGCGCAGGATTGCAACCGCCCTTGACCTCATTTATTCTTTCTGAAGCAAATTTTCTGCCGCAGTTGGTACAGACCATAAAATCGCCTTCCTGCACGTAACCCTTTCCGGAACGGTAGCACACATCACACGCATCGATTGCGGCACGGATGACATTGTCACTGCTTTTTAATACGAAAAATGAAACCATTATGCCGTCATTGGCCTTGACCTTAAAATAACGAGCCTTTCCGTCGGTTATATCAGCGGTGGAAATTTTTACTGCATCGTTTTTCGGGATCAAGGTCTTTGATTTTTTTCCCCAAAAAGATAAAACGGTTGAAACCGAGACTAAAAAAACTAAGGTTGTTACAAGTATGATTGTAGTTATCTTCTTCACTTTAAAACCTCCTGAAATATATTTACGATAAGAAATCTTTCATACAACTCATTCCTAATTTATTTGACCAATTTCATGAAATTTTTATCCTTGAGATGATCTATCTTGCCAGCTTTGGTTTAAATTACTATTTCCTTTAGGTCACACATAATCCCGATCATATCGCCACGTTTTATTCTTCCACCTTTGAGCACCATTCCAAAGATACCTTCCCGTGGCATGATGCAATCCCCGGCCATATAGTAGATGGCACACTTATTATGACATTCTTTGCCGATCTGTGTGATTTCTACAATCGCCGATTCTCCCAGGTGGACCAGGGTACCTAAAGGGATCTTGAGCCAGTTAATGCCTGATGTGGCGATGTTTTCGGCGAAGTCTCCAAAGGTTACGTCGAGACCGTTCTTTTTAGCCTTTTCAATGCTTTCGGAAGCAAGAAAACTCACCTGCCGGTGCCACGGCCCTGCGTGGGCATCTCCTTCAAGGCCGTGATCCTGAATAAGAGAGGCTTGATCGACTCTGGCCTTTCGCGTCCCTTTTTTCTTGCTTATGGCAATGGATACTATTTTCATCTAACTGCCTATTTTTCCCCTAAGTTCATTCAAAATCCTGCGGTAACATGGTTTTGTGCTTTGCATTTGCCGCATTCGGTATACGTCTCGGGTTCTTACCTTTTTGCCGACCTGGTGGCGGAGTTTACTTTTACCTGTTTCTTTTCTTCATAGTCCTTAATCACGTCATTAAGGGCCTATTCACCAAGGTTGGAGCAGTGCATTTTAAAACTCTTCTCCATCTCAAGCATATTAAAAAGAGTTATGGAATTCAGTTTGTCATACATCGCTTTTGAGGCATCTTCCCAAATGCCCCGGGTCAAACACCTGCCGGACCTTTCGCATTCCCCGGGGTTTTCAATGCAACCGGCAAGTTCAATTCCGCTTTCAAGAGTTTTTACAATTTGTCCGACCGTGATTTCTTCTGGCGGCCTTGCCAGCATATGTCCCCCTTTGGGTCCACGGACACTCTTTATGAAATTGCCCTTCTTCAAGGGAATAATAAGTTGCTCAAGGTACTTGACAGGCATATCCTGCCGTCTTGCAATTTCACCAATTCTTACAGGGCCTTTATCATGATGTTGTGCCAGGTCCAGCATCATTCTTGTTCCATAACGGCTTCTGGTTGACAGCCTCATTGGACACTTTCTCCTTCAGCAACCCCTTTTTCCATCCAGGTTTATCTTTTCATACTCCGATAATGCATACCAAGTTAATCTATAGTATTTAAGTATAGATTAAGAATCCTTTACTATGATGTCAAGGACTAATCTTTGAGACCTCTGCAAAAAGTCGTCCCCCGGCGAAAGCCGGGGTCCAGGTCAGTCATAAGTTTCTGAAAACGCTGGATTCCAGCTTCCGCCTGTCGAAGATCCCGCTGCTGTGTGCGGGGAATGACAAAAAGGACCTTTTTTTAACTTTTTACGAAACGACCATTCTTCTTTCAGTCTTTTTTTATACGCGAAACTCGATACAGGGATGAAAGCGTGGAGGGTAAAATACCAAGGCAGAGTCCCGCCAGGATGACCTGGTTGATCAGTGTGGTGCGAAACAGCCCGAGTGTTTGCCATCGCCGCGCGGATGTCACCACGTGGACCGGCGCAATCCTGATGCGACCTTTTTGGGAGAGCCGACGCACCAAAAAGAGGTCCTCTGCAATAGGGCTCTCCGGAAAACCTCCAACTGATTCAAATACCAACTTCCGAATAAACAGCCCTTGGTCACCGTAAGGCATTTTGAAGTATTGAGAGCGGATATTTGTCATAAGCTCAATTACTTTCATTAGTGGGTTGTCGAGGTTGGTCTTGAACCGAAATGCACCGGCGACAGTTTCAGTATCCATCAAAATTTCAAAGACATGTTTGACATAACCGCCCGGTAACCGCGTATCGGCGTGCAAAAACATGAGTACTTTGCCACTGGCGCATGAGGCTCCCCTGTTTTGCTGGCGGGCACGTCCGCAGGAACTCGTCTCTACCCGCGCGCCTGCCCGAATGGCCCGGGCAACAGTATCATCTGTGCTGCCTCCATCTACAACAATAATCTCCGCATCTTCGTTAAGGGCACTTCGGATTGCGGTCTCTATATTTGCCTCCTCGTTCAGTGCAGGAATAACTATTGATATATATGGCCTTTTCGATGTCCACTCAGGCGGCAATTGTTTCAGGTCTTCCTCCGTGTCGATATCCATGAGGGAATCGAGTTGTTTGACCCTGAGGCC
>JAIOSR010000054.1 GCA_021107495.1 Desulfobacterales bacterium
CACTGCAGATTGCCAGTGATCGGGCATCTGAGTTCGGTACTAATGTCGACAATTCCAGTGCCTCGCAGTTTATTCAGGAAGGGGATATCCTGGAGGTTGGATCTATCCGTATCAAAATCATTGACCTGCGGGGCCACTCGCCCGCCGGCCTCGGGTTTGTTTTTGATGGCGAACTTGTCATGGACGACGCAAGGCGTAAGATGACCCTTGTGATCTGCGGGGATGCACTCTTTGCCGGAAGTATCGGCAGGACCGATTTTCCCGGCGGAGACATGGAGCTTCTTCTGGGAAACATTCGAACCAAGATATTTGTGCTTCCCGAAGACACACTTGTGCTTCCGGGACATGGGCCGGTTTCGACCGTTGAACGGGAGAAAAAGACCAATCCTTTCTTTCAAAATTGAGTAAGATTAATATGAAAGATTGAATGTTTAGCGTTACACTTGACACAAAAAGGACTTTGTCCTAATCTATATTCAAAAAACAAAAAGGCAGGAGGTGTCGTCCATGAGAGTGCTAAGTGTAATTTCGTTGTTTTTAATGCTTTTCGCTGCTTCATGCGCACAAACATTCAAGTCAACACCAGAATCACAACCTCCGAAATCCGGCACCAAGGACCAGGGTCTTCCCTCCCAGGGGAGTCCTGATTCTTATTATGATTTTGATGATATCCTTGTTCCCAAAGAAATGAAGCTGGTTCCCAAGTTATCCCTTTTATTTGAAACCCCGGAGCTCAAGGCCGGCGTAATATTTTTTGAGGGCCGGGTCGACCCTGTATCCCTTTTTAACTTTTTCATGACCAATATGCCCAAGGACAACTGGCAACTTAGAAGTTATTTCAAATACGGCCGCTATATAATAGTTTTTGAGAAGGCTGATAAGGACTGTATTGTCAGTATTAACGAAAAGACCCTGACCACGGAACTTGAAATGTGGATAACCCCGAGGACAAAGAAATAGTCATTAGTTGTCGGCACATAACCAACGTTTTCAATGGATGATTGACCATTTTTATAAATACCTTTCATATCGACATAAGCAGTCGTCGTACTCTGGGCAGACCTTTAAATCCTGTCCGATGTGTTTGACTTCCATCCTCCCCCATAAGATTATTAAAACCCGTATTACTTTAGTTCTTTGAAAATACACGCAAATTATGGAGAATGGCTCCCATAGTTTTTCATCAATCTAACCCCTGGCCCGGACCCGGTTTAAGAGTATTTTTCATGGAATGCCTGGGCATAGTGTTCAGAAGAACCATCCTAAAGCGCACGTTACGTCGCATCTCCCGGTCCCGTCCCGGTCTCGAGACGGGGAGGGCGGGGAACCTTTGAACCCGTAAAAGGTTACAGAAATGCAAACATCGCGAAAGGAAGTCTTTGGTAAAGCAAAAAGGGCCATCCCTATATTGTCGGTCTTTGGTCGCAAAATATTTCTGCACTCCGGGATACTTGCCACTGTGACGGCATCCGCAGTAAGTCTCTTTCTTCTTTTGGGGCTTGCCTATGCATCTTCAATCTTGTCGTATTCGGCGAGGAAAACGTCCGGCCTGGGGCATGAAGAACCTATTGTGGAATCTAATCAAACAGACAACACAAAAATAATCAAGGAAGTCAGGGCGATCCGGTTTGAATTTGCCGAGGGGGGAGAAGAAAAGGTGTTTTTTCTGGTCAATGGGTTTTATCCTCCCAGACGCCATGTCCTTGAGGGAGACAGACCGAGGATCGCGTGTGATTTTTATGGGGCTCGACTTGGTAAGGGTATCGGTCGTTGCATTAAGGTTAACGGCAGGCTTATTCAGCAGATACGTACCGCAGTTCATCCGGGGAAAAATCCCAAAATAAGGGTCGTATTGGATCTTGTGCCCGGAAAAAACTATGATGTAGAACAGGTATTCTATAAGAAGGAAAACCTCTATGTAGTTATAGTCAAAGAGGAACGGGAAGACAATTGAAGTTTTACACCATAGGGTACGGGGGTCAATATGCATAAAACAATATTCATGATTCACGGCATGTTCGGCGGGAGCTGGTGTTGGGATAATTACAGAAAATTATTTGAGGAAAAGGGTTATCATTGCATTATCCCAACCTTAAGGTTTCACGATGTGAGCCCGGACGAACTACCGAATCCTCAATTAGGAACGACGAGCCTGCTGGATTATGCCGGGGATATTGAGAGGGAAATCAGGAAACTGGATTCGATTCCTTTCCTGATGGGCCATTCAATGGGCGGTCTTATAGCACAAATCCTTGGGAGTCGAGGGCTCGCAAAGGGCCTTATGCTGCTGACTCCTGCTTCACCCGGCGGTATTCTGGCCCTTACTCCCTCTGTTTTAAAGAGTTTCCGGAGCACACTTACAAAATGGGGTTTTTGGAAAAAGCCTGTACGCCAGACTTTTAATGAGGCGGTTTATTCGATGCTACACTTATTACCGGTTGATGAGCAAAGGCAGGCTTATAAAAAATTCGTTTATGAGTCGGGAAAAGCGGTCTTTGAGATCGGGTTCTGGC
>JAIOSR010000500.1 GCA_021107495.1 Desulfobacterales bacterium
CCTGGGCGTCTTCTTATTTATCTATCCTTTGATGCTTATTGGCATTGCCGTCTATCTGATGATGACCTGGAGGTTGCCCTCTAATAACAAAAAGAAAGCTTCATTGCGTAAGTAACAGTGTCATTTCAAAGAAACAAAGCGACTGAGAAGTTTTTTATAACTCAACAGAAAATTTCTCCTGAAGTCTGCCGGAATACTTTAACTTTAGAAGCTGTTGGAAAATGTGTAGATGTAAAAAGAGACAGGCAAAAGGCTTATGGCACAGGGCTCAAGGAAAAGCAAGTGCGCAAGCTGATGTAATCAATGTCCCTTTCCGTGCGCCTTTCGCCCTGCGCCTTATGCCGATTACACATACGTCGCAGTGACGAAGGATGAGCGCAATGCGGCTTGAGCCGTGCGAAATCCCGCTTCGGCGGGGAGATGCGGGTTTTCCGACAGCCTCTAAATCAAATGAAATAGTAGGAGGAGTGTTATGAAAATGAAAGAAGGCTTAAAATTGTTTATCCGGGTGTTTGTTGTTTTATTTTTAATCTGTATGGGCACTGCATGGGCCGAAGATAAGCCCGATGCAAAAGATTTTGAGGTCTATACCTTAGGAGAGATCGTGGTCAGGGGAGAGATGCAGGGGGTCAAAGACATCGGCATCTCTACGGAGGTGAGTGCTGAGGATATCAAGGCTACGAACAGCCATACCGTGCCGGAAGCCCTGGCCCATGTATCCGGAATTCAGGTAACTTACGGTCGAAAAAACGAGTCTGAGGTTGCGATACACGGTTTTGAACAGAGCCAGACACTGATCTTGATCGACGGGGTCCCTTATTACGAAACGGCTAATGGAAAACTGGATCTGAGTCAGTTTGCAACGGATAGCATAGCAAAAATCGAGGTGATCAAGGGTGCGCCTTCCGTACTCTACGGGCCGAATGCCGAGGCGGGCGTCATTAACATTATCACAAAGAAGCCTTCGGACAGGCCTGCAATCTCGGCGAGTTATGAAATAGGAGAGCTTGATGCGGATAAATTTTCATTTTCGCACGGCATGAAAGTAGGCATGTTAAACTACTGGCTCGGTTACACCCACAAAGAATCGGATGCCTGGAAACTATCCGATGATTTTAAAAGGAGGATAGGGTTAATCGGTTACAGAACCGGTGGACCGCCCGCAACTTAAATCACTTTTCTGGAAGACGGTGGTAAATCTCGAAACAATTCCGACTACAAGACTGAAAATTTCTGGGCAAAGGTCGGAATAGAACCATCTCCTGATTCCGAATACTATGTTAATTTCCATTATATCACCACGGAAAAGGGCGACCCTCCCAGCCTTGATACGGCTACGGTTTTCAGGGCAAAACCTGCATTTTCGTTCCTTGATAGAATGGAGAAATACGACGACTGGGGCTTTGATTTGAGCGGCAGGCAGAAAATGTTGGATCAACTGACCCTTAAGGGCAAGTTTTTTTACCATAATCACGTGGACGACTATGTGTCTTACTGGGACCAGACTTATACAAGACAGATCGCAGACAGCCGTTACAAGGACTTCGTGATGGGCGGCATGCTGTTCGCCGATTATACGCCGGTTGAATGGGATATCCTGAAAATGGCCGTTCATTACAAAGGGGATTCCCACGAAGAAAGGGATGATGAATACCTTCCTTATGCAGAATCATTTTCCTACACGGGCTCCGTGGCCTTGGAGAATACCTTTACTTATGTCAATAATCTGTCGATTGTTACAGGCGTCAGTTATGACTGGTTTGAGGTGGACAGGGCCGAAACGAATATTACGGGTGGAGGAGGTGTTTTTGTTAGGCAAGATAAACTGAAGGCCCCGGATACAAAAGACGATGTGAATCCCATGTTAGGTGCGAGTTATATCTTTCCGGACTCAACCAGGATATTCGGATCCGTGGCCAGAAAAACACGTTTCCCAACCTTAGGCCAGCTCTACTCAGGAAGATCAGGGAATGTAGATTTGGAAGCAGAAACGAGCGTTAATTACACTGTCGGGGCATCCAGGTCATTTGGTGATATCTTAAGGCTTGAATTAGCGCCTTTCCATCATGACATTTCAGACCGTATAAGTCGCGATGCACCGGGTGTTGCAGGGATTTTCCAGAATTACGCCAAGGTCAAGATGACAGGCTTCGAGTTCAATGCGGAATTGACTCCCATAAAGGACCTGCTTCTGAAGGTGGGTTATACGTATAACAAGGCCAGGGACAAGAGCCAGGGCGCGGTAACGGAAAAGGTGACCAATGCTCCGAAAAATATTGTTAATGCAAGGATACAATATATAGTCCCTCATGTGGGGACACGTCTCGATTTCAATATGGTCAGGGTGGGAAAAGCATACTCTCAACTGCCGACCCCGGCCAACCCCAATGATCCGGTGCTTAAAAACGAGAGTTATGCTTTCTTTGGCGGTAAGATATCCCAGACTTTTATGAAGCACTTTGAGGCATATCTGGCAGTCGACAACATATTTGACAAAAACTACGAGCCCGAAAACGGATACCCGGCCGCGGGGCGAAGCTTTTGGCTTGGGCTTAAAGTGAAATATTGACGGCTTCCTAAAAAGTCCATCTCCCCGCTGGGGCGGGATTTCGTATGGCTCAAGCGGCGTTGCACTTCATCTTTAGTCATTGCGGCGTACCGTTAGTACGCCTCATTCCTAAAGCTTCGCGCGCCCCCGATGGCGGGATTTTGCAAGCTCAACTTGCATATGGGGCTTTTTACTGTGCCGTCTATTTAATCACTTAGGATTTAATTCCCCGTGGCTTGCTGGGGGTAGTTCATTGAATTTTTACAAACTCATCAATTTTAAAAGGAAATTTATATGAAAACAAAATTTGTATTTCCGATTCTATTGTTACTTATCTTTTTTGCTGGGGAATCTTTCGCCAAATCACCATCCTGTTTAAGTATTACCGGTTTGGTCAAACAACCGCTTAATCTGAC
>JAIOSR010000106.1 GCA_021107495.1 Desulfobacterales bacterium
GACAACCTTTATCCTCCCAACCGGCAGGTCAATGTCGTCATGGATGGCCAAGACCTCTGTGTTAGCCAGATCATAATAATCAACACAGGCCCTTACCGACTGACCGCTCAGGTTCATAAAGGTCAGGGGGCAAAAGAGTATGACTTTTTTATCCTGAATCCTCGTAAGGGTATTTCTTGACTGGAAACGTCGGTTGGTAAGACGTACTCCCAGACCCTGGCTCCACAGGTCGATTACCTTGAAACCCGTGTTATGCCTTGTGTCTTTATATTTCTGTCCGGGGTTGCCGAGGCCTACAATCAAGTAACCTTTAAGGACTATCATTCACCCCCTTTCTTTTTATCTGATGGTTCTTCGGCACTTTCGCCTTCCGGCTCTGCCGTTTCTTCCTCAATCTCCATACCTTCCTCTTCTTCTTCCTCTTCGACCTCTATCGTGGGTGCTGCCACAATGGCTACGGTCAGATGGTCCTCTTCTTCAGAGGTAATTCCTTCCGGAATTTCAATATCTCGGATATGGACCGAACCGCCGATATCGAGGCCGGATACATCTATCTCAAAGGCATCGACCAATTTGTCAGGCAGACAGGTGATGGTCAGTTCTCTCCTGATATGCTGGAGTATCCCTCCACTTGTTATGCCGATAGGTATATTAAGCAACTGAATCGGAACAGCGACCGTGATTTCCTTATCCATTGATATCTCATAGAAGTCGGCGTGAACATAGTTGTCTTTGACAGGGTCGACCTGAAGGTCCTTTAACATGGCCTTTTTGGATTCTGTCCCTTTATCCGATTTCACCTGGAGGTCAAGGATAATATTTTCACCGCTTGCCTGTTTCAGAAGTTTTTCCAGTTCAGGATAATCAAGTGCCAACATGACGGTTTCGGTCCCGGGACCATAGAAAACGGCCGGAACCTGATTATTTTTTCTGAGCTTTCTGGCCGCCCCTTTTCCGGTTGTTTTTCTTATATAGGCAGCAAGGACTGGTTGTGTCATTTATTTCCTCCAATTGGGGCGAGGCCCCTAAGTTCGATTTTTCACAAAGTAAAAAAAACACCCACACCCGGGCATTTTGACGACTAAACAAATAATGTGCTGACGGAATGAGAACTATTAATTCTCTTGATGGTTTCTCCTAAAAGTTCCGCAATGGATAAAGACGTAATTTTTTTGCAGGCCCCGGTCTTGCCATTGAGCGGTATGGTATTGGTTACGACAAGGCTGTCCATGGGTGATGCCTCGATCCTCTCTATGGCGGGACCTGAAAGGACGGCATGGGTACAACAGGCGTGGGTGGCGGATGCTCCCCTTTCAACGAGGGCCTGTGCCGCCTGAGTCAATGTGCCTGCCGTATCTACCATATCATCAAGAATAATGGCAGTTTTCCCTTCTACTTCTCCGATAATGTTCATGGCCTCGGCAACATTGGGAGCCTCGCGCCGCTTATCAATAATGGCTAAAGATGCGTTCAGGCGTTTGGCAAAGGCCCGGGCCCGCTCCACGCCGCCGGCATCGGGCGAGACAATAACCAGATTATTCTGAAAGTTACTCAGAATGTGTTTCAATAAAACCGGGGCCGCAAAAACGTTGTCCACCGGGATATTAAAATAACCCTGGATCTGTCCGGCGTGCAGGTCCATGGATACGACCCTGTTTGCCCCGGAGACAGTCACCAGATCGGCCACAAGTTTGGCGCTGATAGGGACCCGGGGCTTTACCTTTCGATCCTGGCGTCCATATCCGTAGTAGGGGATCACCGCTGTAATTCGCTTGGCAGACGCCCTTCTGAGGGCATCCATAATAATCAAAAGCTGCATTAGGTTGTCATTGACAGGTGTGCAGGTGGATTGGATAATAAATGCGTCCCTCCCCCTGACATTTTCCTGTATTTCAACCTGGGTTTCCCCGTCACTGAAGGTTTTTGTAGTGATCATACCGGGATCGATACCCAGGTAGTCACAGACTTCAAGCGTCAAGGTCTGGTTAGAGGTCCCCCCAAAAAGCTTCATTTCCGGTTCAAATGCCATATCAATATAAGTTCAGAACTCCCCAATTTTTACAGAACTACCATTTGTCAATCACAAGCACAATTCCCGGCTTTTAGCGGGAGTGATGGAGCAAAGGAAAAAGCAGATGATAAAGTCTTAGTAATTCCATCAGATATTTAGTAAACATTTAAATCTTCAGGGTTGCTTTTCTTGTGTTAACCCCGAACCTTGGCGAATTTGTAAAAAAATCCGGTGTCCGTCACTCCGGCTTTCGCCTGAATGACGCCAAAAGGGCATTTTTGACTTTTTACGAGGCCATCAACCTTAAATCTCTAAAGGGCTAAAAAATGGCTGGGGTGGGAGGATTCGAACCCCCGAATGCGGGCGCCAAAGGCCCGTGTCTTACCACTTGACGACACCCCAAAAAGATTGAATATTTTCGATTGAAGATTGACTATTTGAAGGAGTTCCTTAATTTGTAAATCTTCAATCTTCAATCGTCAATATTCAATCCCGAGATTCCCTCTACCACGAAAATATTCCCCATGTCCCGGGATTCGAGGTGCCTTTCAGCCGATAATGCCTGGTCTTTTGACTCAAAAACGCCAAAGACGCTGGGCCCGCTTCCGGTCATCAAAGCACCCTTTGCCCC
>JAIOSR010000266.1 GCA_021107495.1 Desulfobacterales bacterium
TTCCCCATACAACTGCCATGCCCAATCCGGTTCCGCTTCTCCCCATCACCTTTTTGGTATAGAAGGGTTCAAATATCCTTTCCAAATCCCCCTTGGAAATTCCAACTCCCGTATCAGAAACAGTAAGAGACACATAATCACCCTCATTTACCTCGTCATAATTCCTTATAGGTCTGTCGACATATCTATTCTCTGTGGATATTAAAACCTTTCCGCCATCGGGCATGGCCTCAACCGCATTAGACACCAGATTCATGATGGTCTTTTCCAAATGAACAGGGGAGCCCAAAATATTTAACAGCTCTGCATCAAGACGGGTCTCGACTTGAACTTGAGGGAAAAATGACTGTAATTTCTCATATTCAGGACTTTGTAAATATTCGGAAATAACATGATTCAAATTAACCACTTCCGTAGCAGCGACACCCCTTCTTGCCAGAGTCAACAAATCCTGAACGATCATGGCAGCCCTCTCTCCTGATTTCTGTATTGTCAGGATAGGCTTTCTTAAGGGGCTGTCCTGAGGAATATCCATTAATAACAGTTCGGGATAACTCACGAGACCGGACAGTATATTATTCAGATCATGGGCCACGCCTCCTGCGAGAGTGCCAATGGCCTCCATTTTCTGGGCTCTCTGGAGCTGGGCCTCCAGCTTCTTATTTTCGCTGATATTTCTCAAGGTGTGGACACTCCCTATGGGGTTGGAATTGGAGTCCCGGTATATGGACCCGCTTACGGTGACGGGAATGGTGTCCCCTTCTCTTGTGTATCTTCGGGTTTCAATTCCGGAGAAACTTTCTCCTGCCAGTACGCGATTAATCATCATTCTGGTCTCGGGCCAGGCATCGTCAGGCACGAATATATCCATTTTCTTTCCCAGACATTCTTCTAAAATCCAGCCGAATACGGATGTAAAGGCCGGATTGAAGTAGGTTACTTTACCTTCCATATCGTATACGACCACAGGGTCGGGATTTGCTTCCAGGACAATACGATATTTATCCTCGCTCTCATGAAGTTTCTGGAAGGACATGGCATTGATCATGCTCACGGCGGTTTGTGAGGCAACCCCCATCAAAAGACTCAGCTCACTCTGGGTAAAGGGTCTTTTTGAACGGATATTATCTACCACCAATATACCCAAAGATTCATCTTCGTAAATAATCGGCACGCAGATTAGGGCCTGGACACCCAGCATTTTGGCCAATTCCCGGCTTCTCTTGGAAAACTTCTTTTCAATTTCTGCAACATCATTTACCAGGAATGGCTTTTGCTCTTTAAAAGAAACGACGAATATGCCTGAAGATTTGGGATTGTCCAGTTCAAACCTTGTTTGCCGCAAAAGTTCTTCTTCTTCCTTATTGTATCCGTAGCCGGCCATGTGATGAAGCTGGGTTTTTTCCCTTCCGGCAAGCATGATCATCCCGCGATCGAAATCCAACCGCTTCTCCATAACACCCGCCACTGCATTGAGGAGTTGATTAATATCCAGGATCGTGGATGTAGCCTGCCCGATCTCCTGAACAAGCAATGCATTGTTGTAGCGGATATTGATATCATCCAAACGGTCCTGGGCTACATCGCCTTGAATCTTAATAATTTCGCCAAGTTCCTCTTTTTCAAGATAACTGCAATAAATTGAAAATGCCATGCTGACATACGCCCATGATATTACAAAGCCGATCCAGGGCACCAACGGCATAATGAAAAATAGTAACAGGGATACCGAAAAACCTATTAGGAAAGAATAATTGCGAACACGTTTCCAGATAAGAGAAGGTGTCTTTTCCCACTTGATAATATATCGACAACACTCATCACCCTTATGAAAACATGAATGATGCTCAACCTTGGCAGACTTGTTAGTGAACATTTTTGCTATAGATTCGAAGGTTCCTATCCTATTTTCACACTGGTAGGGCTTTTCATTGAAGCCCGGCTTAGGGGTTGAGATAATTTCAACTTTACGGGGACCTAATTTCCTTGTTTTGACGGTAGACCCATGGCTCATTTTGGAATAGACCCTGTCCATCAACAGATAAACGGACCTGAGACTCATCAGACCCAAAGTATATTGCTTCAGGGCACCCATTCCCTCGGATGATGCGGCATAACGACCTGCTTCTCTTGGGATATTCGGATTTCCTGTGCTTGAAAGCAGGGCCTCCTGAAACAGGTCCGTCTGACTCTGACTGAACCAGTGGGCCGGATCCTCTACTTCATGTTTAGTCATTTCCGCGTGCTTCAGTACCTCATCAATATCTAAATGGGGATAATACTTTTTGAGATATTCCAGATAGATCTTTATGATTCGACTATTGTAAACAGGTGAGTTATCGTCCACTCCTGTAATTCTCCTTTTATCCTGCTGAATCAAGAGGAAAAACACTGATCATCCGGTTAATGAGTACCGCAAAGCTATTCAAACATGAATTTGTCATATGGGAAGGTTGAAGCAGTGTTTTCTGAGATTCCGAGCTTCTCGGCCTGGTGATTTCAGGCAGTTATGGGCGGGTGATGCCTCCCCCCTCCGCTGTTCTCCTCCGCTCCTTCGGAGCGTCGGAGCCAGGGGGTCCCCCATCCCATAACAACCTGAAATCACGAAGGCCTTCCAGCAGTCACTCAGAAAA
>JAIOSR010000507.1 GCA_021107495.1 Desulfobacterales bacterium
AGGTTCCGGGATTACGGCCTCATTCGTCTCTATTGTCATCCCTAAGGAGGTCTGCAATAGCTTGCGCTGCTGTTCCATGAGGGCCTGAATGGTGCACTGGGCCTTGTCCTGGCCCTCGAGAAACTGCTGGTGAAGTTGGGCTGTCTGCTCCTGAATTTTCTGTAAATAAGTCAGGTTCTTTTGTGTCGTGCTAAGTGCCTCGCTCAGGGAATCAGAACCTGCATGTGGAGCAGCAGGCATTTTATCGATCGGTTGATGGGTGGCAACCGAAACAGGAACCGTCCCGGATAAACTGAGCGGAACGGAAACTTTTAGAGGTGATAAAGGAGGTCTCACGGGTTTCGGTTCAAAATAATTGGCACCACAAATGGGGACGGTCATTTGTCCTTTTTTCCTTTGGGCCTGCATTTTTCTGTTATCAGGAACCGGACTCCACAGGGATAAATTTGTATGATGCCCCTGTGCGGACAAAAAGGCCAGGGAGCAGGCCAGGTCAAAAATACCGGAACGTTTCCCGGAGGATATGTCCAAAGAGAGCGCATTATGCTCGCGTTTTTCTAATATGGCACTTACCAGTCCGGTGAGCTTGGCCCCGGGACCGACTTCAAGAAAAGTCCTCACGCCGGAGCGGTACATGTTTTCTATTTCTTCGATGAACTCAACCGGATTGACCAATTGAGCGGCAAGGACTCTCCGTGCCTCTTCCGGGTCCTTGGGGTAAGCCTTTGCAGTACTATTTGCAAAGACCGGGATGCCATTTTCTGAAAATTCAATGTCTCGGAGTATTGACAAGAAAGGCTTTTCCAAATGTCCGACCAGAGAACTGTGAAATGCCGCGGAAACAGGAAGACGTATATTACGTATTTCACGCTCAGCCAGGGCCTGAGCAGCCCTTGTGATCTCGCCCGTGAAACCGGACAGGACCGCCTGATTGGGGGCGTTCTTGTTTGCAACAATAATATTCAGCTCTTCTTCTCTTATTATCCTTTCAACAGATGAGAGCGGGGCCTGGGCCGCAAGCATTGCGCCCTTGTCACCGTTTCCTCGAGCCATCAAAAGACCGCGCAAGACCGAAAGTGAATGGAGCGCCTTTGTGCTGATACGGCCGGATGCACAGAGTGCTGTGAGTTCTCCGTAACTGTGCCCTGCAACGGTTTCAGGTCGAACCTCAAAGTGGTCAAGGACCTTGAGCGCTCCGAGGCTGACCGCGCCTATGGCCGGTTGAGCAACCTGGGTCGCGCGCAGTGAGCTTTCGTTATTTTCTTCAGCCTCTTCACTAAAGACAGGATGCGGATAGATGAAATCCGTCAGGGGTTTGTGGTCTTTATCTTCCTGATTGTCTTTGATTTCTTCATTGTTCAGTTTTTGGATGCCGCCCGTAAAGGTCTGGTCCGCTTCAACAAGGACTCTCTGCATTTGAGGAAAGCGGCAGGCCAAATCCCGAAGCATACCCACGTACTGAGACCCCTGTCCGGGAAATATAAGGCCGAGCTTCCCGGGTACGGAACCGGAACCAAAATAGGCGCCGTCCGGGGTATTCCATGATGTCTTTTGGGGATATTTGTTCAGCATGGCAAGGGCATTGCCAATGGTCCCGGATATATGGGGCCTCTCTTTTTCGGCCACCATAACGAGCCGAAAGGCATGATTTTTGTTGAATGCAGCCCGGGATCTTTCAGCCCTTTCACATAATTCGTCCCAGGAGAGGTCTGCGGGCCATGCCTGCAGTGCCGATTTGAGTTCATTCGTGCTATCGGCTGAAAAGGAAAGGATCTGCACATGGCCGTCCCAGAAAATCTCTGATTTTTCGGACCTGGATTCCTCGAGAACGCAGTGAAAATTGCTGCCGCCAAAACCAAAGGCACTTACCACGGCACGCCGCGGGTGGTCCTTTTTGGGCATCCAGGGTCTTTTTTCGGTGTTGACATAGAAAGGCGATCGGTTATTTGAAATCTCTTCCGGTGGCTGGGTAACTTTGATAGTCGGCGGGAGTACCTTGTGGTGCAGTGCCATTGCGGCCTTTATGATGCCTGCTACGCCTGCTGCGGCCTTGGTGTGGCCTATCTGGGACTTTACCGATCCCAGTGCACACCATGTACTATCTTTATCAGCGGATCCGTAGACTTCGATAAGTGCGGCAAGTTCCGCGGCATCCCCGGCCCTGGTGCCGGTTCCGTGCGCCTCTACGAGCTCTATGGTGTCAGCGGTTATACCTGCCGAATCATATGCCTGTGTCAATGAAGCGGTCTGCCCGGCAATGCTGGGAGCATAGATGGCCTGGCCTTTTCCGTCACTGGATGTTCCCATTCCCCGGATTACCGCATAAATCCTGTCTCGATCTCGCCGGGCGTCGTCAAGCCTTTTCAGGAGCATGATTCCAATGCCTTCACCGAGAATGGTCCCGTCGGCAGTAATATCAAAAGGTCTTGCATCCCCTGTGGGAGAGAGGGCCTGGGTCTGGCTGAAGCAGGTGTACATAAAAATATCGTTGAATGTGTCAACACCGCCTGTTACCACCATATCGGAGCGGCCGGAAGCGAGTTCCATCCCGGCTAAGTGCAGAGCGCCCATGGAACTGGCGCAGGCAGCGTCTATGACGCAGTTGGTCCCGCCTAAATTGAAGGTCTTTGCAACACGTCCCGCCACCACGTTGCCCAGAAGGCCGGGGAAGGAGTTTTCCTGCCAGGAAACATAGGAATCGGAGATCCTTTTGACCGCGTCTTCGGCCACGGAATCCTCCACGCC
>JAIOSR010000060.1 GCA_021107495.1 Desulfobacterales bacterium
AAGTTTTTCTTTCTTTTTTATTACCTCCTCACAGTAAAGACCGGCCAAGTGCTCTCTGTCTCCGGCCTTATAAGGGTTGTTTTTCGATATGCTTGAACAAAAGACTTCTATATAAGGATGGTCGACCTTCATAATGAGGGCGGAAGGGACATTCATCATCTCCGCCATTGTATTCACAATCTTCTGCCAGCTTTCGAGGATGTTATCAGTTATCCTGATATATTCCTTGCTTATTTTCGGTTCCTTACTCAGTTTCCAGAATGAATAATTGGTATTTTGAATGATGTCTTTATATCTTTTCATCTATTAGTACTCTTATTCAGCGCCGTTTTTTTAAACTGATTGCTTACATTCCCTTTTCAAGCCCACTATCACAAGACAATTTTATGCCAATTATTACAGAAAAAGCGTTTATAGTCACCATTTTTTTATCATTTCACATGAACGGTTCCTCAGAGAGTTAGCGATGGCACAAAAAAAGGGGCATCGCCGCAGGAGTATTCCTTTTGGACAATGCCCCATAAAACCGGGGTTTAAACCACAAAGCTTATTTCGGGTACAAGCGGAATTTTTTTGGGAATAAAACCAAACAGTCTCGTTAAGTTTTCCACCTCCTTCTTCTCAACATTGTATCTGGTGGAAGTACTTCCTGTTCGCGTTTGGCTCTAATTTAAGCATTACATATACGAAGTCCAGAAGGACAGGGGTTCAGGCGGCGACCCGTTGCTCCCTTTTTAAAATATCACCCTTAGTACTGATAACTATCTCTTCCATGGGAATATCTTTGCCTGCAGCATCCATTGCTCTTCTGACGATCATGGGGAGACCCGAGCAGCAGGGTACTTCCATGATAAGGGCCGTGATGCTCTTAATGTCGGCATTCTTGAATATTTCAGTGAACTTCAGGATGTAATCTTCAACATCATCGAATTTCGGACACCCCATCATGACCACCTTGCCCTTTAGAAAATCCTGGTGGAAATCAGGGTAGGCCAATGGCGTACAGTCTGCCGCAATCAAGAGGTCCGCTCCTTTAAGAAACGGGGCCGTCGGCGGCACCAGATTTATCTGAACCGGCCAGTGCGAAAGCGTTGATTGTGTTCCGGGTTGAGAACCGTCCGTAATGCCTGCTTTATCCGGAGCTTTCGGAATAAAGGTCTGGAGGTGGGTAGATGGGCAGCCACAGGCCAGGGGAACCTCAACAGGTTTTTCAACCTTTTCCTTCTCTTTGAGATATGACTCTACGGCCTCCTCGTCAAAATCCTCCGCTTCCCTCTCCACTATGGTGATGGCCCCGTTGGGGCATTCGCCCAGACAGGCACCTAAACCGTCGCAGTAACTATCGGACACGAGCCGGGCCTTTCCATCTATTATCTCTATTGCCCCTTCAGCGCACCCGGGTACGCACTCTCCACAACCGTCACAGAGTTCTTCGTCGATTTTGACTATTTTTCGCATTATTTTCATGGCATTATCCTTTTAAATTTTAATTGGACACAGATTAACGCAGATTTTCAGGATTAAAAAAGAAAATTCCTATTCAATTAAGTTGGTTTCAAACAAACTAAGTACTCAATATGCAGAGGCAGTATAAAAGGCTTATGCCTAAATTCCTTACTCGGAGTTTACCTGCAAGGGTTTTATCCAAAGGAGCTTGAACAGATATGTTTAAATAAATCTGTGTTTATCTGCCTGCCCCGTTAAATGTTTTATGTTTTTATTTAACTGGGGTGTTAATCTGTGTCCTGTTTTAAGAGTATTTTCTCAGCCAGATTCCTGCCGTTTTCCGTTAAAAAAGATTTCCCGACAATATCTTTCAACTTCTCAGAATCGATTGGGCTTTTCTTGTGCTTTTCTTCCAGGTTCGTAATCAGGTCGGCATCGTACAGGCTCTTGAAATTTACAGTCTCTTCCTGCCTTGGATGATGATGGTGACCGACAATATCACAGACTTCATCGATCAACTCCTCCTTTGCCCCAAGCCTGTTAAGGATTTCCCTTGCTATGGGCGGACCTTCTTCCTCCTGGTACTTGGCGGCAGTGCTGTCGTGTTTTCGATCCGCCTCCTTTATTCCTATGTCATGCAGATATGCAGCACACAGGATAACGGCCAAGTTGCCACCTTCCTCCCTCCCGATCTGCTCGGCATATCTGGCTACTCGCATGGCATGCCCGACCCTCTTGAAATCCTGTTTGAAATACCGCTTCATCTCAATGGCAACCCTGTCCTTTAAGAGGTCCTCTTTCTGGGCAAGTAGTTCGGGCGGAAGGTCCCCGATACACTGCTCGGCATACGGACAGTAAGAGGCACAGCCGAAATCGAGGCTTGGATTCAGGAAGCGGTGGCCGCACTTGGGGCATTTGCGGGTAGGATCATCCTTGAAAAACTCCACCTCATTTCCGCATTTTGGGCATTTTACCTCAAATATGGACCCCGGTTTCCAGAATTGGGTTTCCTGACCCGGACATTTCATGGTCGTTCCCCTTTCGATTGAATATTGCAGATTTTTTTGACAGGATTAACAGGAGTTAGATGATTAATATCCTGATCATCCTGTATATCCTGTCAAAATATTTTAAAAATTACTTTCCGGCCATCATTGCCTCGATATCCGCCGCAACCTCTCCGATCGGTTTGATATCAAAGTTTTCCACCAGCACATTGAGAACAGTGGGAGATACAAACGCCGGAAGTGTCGGTCCCAAACGAATTCCCTTGACTCCTAAGAAAAGAAGGGCCAGGAGAACCGCAACCGCCTTTTGCTCATACCATCCGATATCAAAGGAAATCGGGAGATCATTGATATCATCAAGCTCAAAGACCTCTTTCAATTTCAAGGCTATAACCGCGAGTGAATAACAGTCATTGCATTGCCCCGCGTCAAGTATTCTTGGAATACCGCCGATATCGCCAAGATCAAGCTTGTTATAACGGTATTTGGCGCATCCCGCAGTTAAGATGATCGTATCTTTGGGAAGCTGTTGGGCAACTTCCGTAAAATAGCCTCTCGATTTTTGCCGTCCATCGCATCCCGCCATTACAATAAAACGCTTGATGGCACCGGATTTCACTGCGTCCACTACCTTATCGGCCAGCGCAAGGACCTGATTGTGCGCAAACCCACCGACTATTTTGCCGGTCTCGATTTCAACGGGCGGGTCACATTTCTTTGCCCGTTCTATGACTCCGGAAAAGTCTTTTGCTCCACCTTCAGGCCTGTCCGGAATATGCTTTGCACCGGGATATCCGACTACCCCTGTGGTAAAAAGCCTGTCCAAATACGTGTTTTCTTTCTTGAGAGGAACGAGGCAGTTGGTAGTCAATACAAGCGGGCCGTTAAAGGATTCAAATTCCTTGTTCTGAAGCCACCAGGAGTTTCCGTAGTTGCCTGCAAAATGATCATACTTCTTAAATGCAGGGTAGTAGTTGGCAGGGAGCATTTCTCCGTGCGTATAGACATCCACACCCGTACCCTCGGTCTGCTTCAGTAGTTCCTCCATATCTTTCAGGTCATGACCGCTTATCAGGATACCGGGATTGTTGCGGACCCCTATATTGACCTCCGTGATCTCGGGGTTTCCATAAGCAGAGGTATTTGCCTTATCGAGCAGGGCCATGGTATTGACAGAAGTTTCTCCGCACTTCATCACCATTGCCACCATCTCATCCACGGATAAATCTTTAGTAGTGGATGCAAGGGCCTCCATGAAAAAAGAATAAATGGCATCGTCATCATGGCCCAGTATGGACGCGTGGTCTGCATAGGCCGCAACTCCTTTTAATCCGATGATGAGCAATTCCCTGAGCGAGCGCACATCTTCATTTTCCGTGGCAAGGATGCCCACGGATTTTGCTTTTTCGTTAAATTCCGCTTCATCATCCGAATACCATGTGGCCGAATCGTGTAATTCCCCTGAAAACTCCT
>JAIOSR010000067.1 GCA_021107495.1 Desulfobacterales bacterium
AGTTGATGAGATTGTTGAGATGAAAAAGGCCAAAATTGGAGATGAAATCATGTTAGCATTCATTGACCAAGGGGGTGCAAGCGCCCCTGAATTAGACCGGGAGGATGCTGAGGACAGGGCCCTTAACAGGCGAATAAAAAGGGAGGAAGAAAGGCTACAGTTGCAAAAGAAAGAATTCAATCTCTTAACTGAATACATATCAAAGCTGATTACGAATCCCGAGATAATCAAACTTGTGCATGAAGGAAAAATTGCAAGTGAGGATTATGCGGGGATTGTCAAATATCTAAAACAATATGCTAAGGAAGAAGAGACTTTAGAATATGGTGATGAAGGAGATATAAAAATAGATATAGATAAAAGGTAAGTAATCAGGTTCAAGGTTCAAAGGTTCAAAGTTCAGAAGTTTAAGGTTGATCGTTCTTTGATCTCTGACTTCTGACGCCCGTCCTCTGTCCTCCGCCTTTAAGGCTCTTCAACCGGGAACCATGAACGCTGAACCGTTCAACTCAGGTTAGGCATAGATATCTACAAATGTTCCCTTTTTCCAGGACCCCTCGGATTCAAGGACTACAGGATTATCATGGACAACAGAATCTCGTGGATTTTGAGAGGGCAGATCAATAATCAAACTTTTTTGAAGGGCAGTATCCTTTGGCGGGACAATGACCGTTAATGGCCAAATATTACCAACCTCGATAGCCATTCCTATACCCTCCTCTTAACTCAGCATCTCTGAATTTTTACAACTCATTTAAATTATACATGTTTATTGAGGCTTTTTGGTTTTGCCTCACACGTTGAATGATGGAATCTTGGGACACAAAAACGACAAAAATCATATTTGATCTTTTTGTTCCTCCAAACCCATTCTTCCAGTATTCCCTTGATTCTTATTTTTACCATAGAAAGCCTCAAACATCAACACTCATAAAGGGAAATATTTTCCTTTAGACCCATTTTTATAGGCAAATTATTTCCTTTTGAATGTTCACATCCATTGCATGCCATCCCGTACGTTTTCATAACCTCTTGAATTTTTTGGCATTAAATTTATTTTCGGCTTTTGGTATGACACTTGCTTTTACATCTCTACAAATCTTCAAAAAGGAAGATCGGTGAAAAATTATGAACCCAATGATATTAAAAATTGTTTCATTACCAATTAATTGCACGAGAAACAATATTGAGGGCAGCTTAAAACCCCAAAAAGGCTCGGGGAATTTTTTTTCCTCTATTAAGGAATCACTGAACCAGTCACAAAAAAAGCCCTTTCATGGGTCCACTAAGGTTGTTCAAGAGGGAAAGGCCTTCGAAAAAAGATACAAATTCTATATTGAATCTCTTAGAAAAAGGCTTTTAGCCGAGGGAAAACCATTAAATGAAATCTCTCTTAACAGTAACGACCTTTTTGTATTGAAGAACTTCCTTTCCCAGTGTGGTTTTTCCCGGGAAAGCGTGGAAGGTCTATTCCAGGAACTGGCAGAGGACAATCCCAAGGGAGAGATTGATCTATCGCAATTTTTCAATAAAGTGGCGGAACTTGAACATCCTGAGGAAAAGTCGGATCAACCTGTTTATTTGGATATCTCGGCTATTCCTTATATTGAATCGTTATTGAGAGATTTTGGCCTGTCACCAAAAGAACTGGATCATGCCTTTAGCTCTGCAAGGCTTGAAGGCGGGAAATTGGACCTGAAAAAGATTGTCATAGAGTTAAAGAAGATCAGCAATCAAATAAAGCAAAAAGATCCCGAAAAAACTCATGTAACTGTTGATCGAGATATTTTCCTCAAGTTCTTAGAAAAACTTGAAGGGCCGGGGTTTCGAATACCTGAAAACCAAACAAGTGACCGGATTTCACTCAAAGACCTGATTACGGCACTGGAACAAATAACAGGGGGCGAGGTTGAAGGAGGTCAGTTACCGGGAGATGTAAAAACTGCCATTGACCAGATAGTGGAAAAGGTGGCTGTCCCCGCAGAAAAAGAAGGGCCTGCTTCTTCCCTGTTATCTTTTTCTAAACTCAAATTAAATGCTCTATATTCGGGTGAAAAAACAAGTGGAAAAGATAAGACCGCAGAAAAAACAAATTTTATGTCAATTCTCGACAAGAAAGATAATACGGTAGAGAAAGAGGATCTACTAATCCTTCTGAAAAAGAATTCTGCGATGAATGCCGAAAATAGACAGGAAAAGGCAAAAGGACCTTCTCTTTTAAAAAACGCCAGATTATTCTCCGCCTCAGATGTTCCTTCAGATATTGTAAGCTCTACCTCCTCAGGTATAATTAATAACGCCAAACACCAGCCGGAAATTTCCAGAGACTTATTACCTGTTCATTTGATCAATCAGGTGGGAAGACAGGTATCTAGGTCGATCCTGAGAGGTGAGAGGGTCATCAAATTGCAATTACACCCCCCGGAGTTAGGGGGGATGAAGGTCGATGTGGATATTAAGGACAACATCCTAAAGCTCGGAGTGATAATTGAGAATAGTTCGGTAAAAGAACTCTTGCTGTCAAATGCCCACGAGCTAAGACAGGCACTGGTGGAACAGGGGGTAAAACTTGAAAAATTGGACATTCAAATCAGTTACAATTCCGGACAGACCCTAACTAATCCAAAGGAATCATCAAAGCAGAACCAGAGGTGGGGCAAGAGGACAAACTCGATTTCATTAATTGGAGAAAATGGTTCGGAACAACCACAAATCATGCAGCGGATTATGTTAACAGGCGATCGTTTATTGGATTTAATGGCATAGGGTTAGGACACTGACCGGAAGTCAGGACCCTGATCCTATGAACACCTACTGCTGAGGAAAGGAGTAAAGCTATGGATATAACAACAATTGGATCGAGTTATCAAGAGACATCTACTTCTGACACTATCAAAAAAGAACTGGGAAGGGAAGATTTTTTGACATTACTTGTAGCCCAACTGAAACATCAAGATCCTTTAAACCCGCTTGAAAGCACGGAATTTACATCTCAATTAGCCCAATACAGCAGCCTGGAGCAGCTTTTTAATGCCAACGAGAATCTCGAGTTGATAAGTTC
This sequence comes from Desulfobacterales bacterium, assembly GCA_021107495.1. Lineage (GTDB taxonomy): Bacteria > Desulfobacterota > DSM-4660 > Desulfatiglandales > Desulfatiglandaceae > JAIOSR01. The sequence continues at coordinate 3,062 of JAIOSR010000067.1, forward strand.
CGGTCAAGAAGAAGCCTCCAAGTTGCAGGTCCTCGGTTTTATCGGAAAAGAGGTTGTGGCGGAAGGCGCAAACCTGTTATTGGAACAGGACGAAACTTCCATGGGAAGCTTTACACTGGATGAGGTGGCTGACTGCAATGTCCTTATAACAGACGCAAATGGAAATTACGTCAGGGAAATGTCGCTTGGTTACCTGGAACCGGGCTCCCATGACTTTGAATGGGATGGCCGCGATGATTCAGGAAATATACAGGAGACCGGCATCTATAGATTTGAGGTCACTGCCTTGACTGAGGACGGGGAGACCCTTTCTGTAAAGCAACTGATCACAGGTAAAATAACCGGGGTGGACTTGGAGGGGGATTCGCCCATTCTCTATGTGGGTGGAATTCCCATAAGCCTATCACAGGTCGTAGATATCAGTTTCCCTGAATCCGACTAAGGCAAAATAAACGAATCAAACTAAGCTCACAATCAAAATCAAACACAGGAGGACAAAAAATTGGCACTATCAAGCGCACTTTTTTCAGGAATCAGCGGTCTTGGCACCCTTGGAAATGCCATGCAAATCATCGGTGATAATATTTCCAACGTAAACACTGTCGGCTTTAAGAGCAGCCAGTTTACCTTTCAGGATCTCCTGAGCCAGTCTGTTGCAACCCTGGCAGGGACATCACAGATAGGAAGGGGAACTGCGCTCGGGGATATTTACGCCTCTTTCGAGCAGGGCTCCTTTGAAACCACCGGCAACACCACTGATCTGGCCATTGGTGGTGAAGGGTTTTTTGTCTTAAGGGAAGATGCTGGTGACGGTCTTTATTACTCAAGAGCCGGCAATTTCCGCTTTGACAAAGATGGCTACCTGACAAATCCCGAAGGATACATCGCTCAAGGATGGGAACTGGATTCAGGTGGGGATGATGTGGGTTCCGTAACCGATATTTCCATGAGTTCTTTCACCTCGCCTCCTCAAGAGTCCGGAAAAATTCAGGTCATAGTCAATCTTAATTCAGAAGGTGATGATAATACATCAGGAGCGGATGACTCCCTGTCGACCGCATGGGACGGAACAGTTGCCACGCCCCTTGCTGACAACGCGTATGAATATCAGACCACATTGAAAGTTTATGATTCTCTTGGAAGTACTCATGATGTTTCCATCTATTTTGACAAGGCCGATACTGATTCAGCTTATGAGTTTGTAGTCACCTGCAATCCCAATGAAGATCAAAGGGCCGGTGCCTCCGGCAATACATGGGCCGGGTTACTGGGCAGAGGGGTCATCAATTTTACCCCCGGTTCCGGAGTTATAGGCAACATAGACGTGTGGCAAATAAACCCCGCTACCGGAGCTTCGGTAGCTCAGGATGAAGCCACTGATCTGACGGACGGTTTTTTCACTCTCGCCCCGGACTTTATTACAGGAAGTCCTATGAATATCGAACTGGATTTTGGTTCACGCTATGATGGTACAAGTTGGGTAAATACTTCTTTGTCCACTACACAGTTTGCAAGGTCATCGACTACCACTTTTCAATCAAGCGATGGCTATGGTGCAGGTGATCTTCAGGATATAAATGTGGATGTGGACGGCGTCATAACAGGGTCATACTCCAATGGACAGCTCATACCCCTCTACCGGGTTGCCTTAGCCAAGTTCCAGAACAACCTTGGACTGTTGAAAGAGGGGGGGAACATGTACAAGGAAACAAGGACAAGCGGTGCCGCCACCACTAACAGACCGGGGACCAATGGTCTCGGAAGCTTAGCTCCAAACTCTCTTGAGCAATCAAATGTAGATATTGCCAATGAGTTTGTCAAGATGATCACCACGCAAAGGGGGTTCCAGGCCAATTCCAAGGTTATTACGGTAACAGATCAGATGCTGTCAGAACTTATCAATTTGAAGAGGTAGTAAAGGCGAGGCAGGTGTCAAGATCCTGACGCTTGCCTCGTTCCTTGACGTAGCATCTCACGTGAGGCCTCAATAATTTCATGAGATACCTCCATATCTTCCCGTAATACCGCAATTTTATCTCTCCTAAGAACATGAAACCCTGCCAAAAGGATAATCTTCCAAAAAGCCGCGCGCATTATTACTCTGCCGATGAAGGGCTATCCCTTATCCCGCCATTTGATGTGAATTCAACCGGTTCCACCTCCCCTACCCTACCCCCATGCAGGATTGAACGATTTTTTACGGGTCCATAAAGATAAATGGCACAAAGATTGCTGTATATAATTTCAAATTTTTCAATCCGCAGATGCATAGCTTGACAGTATATGAATTTCCTCTTTTTGGAGCGGCGTAGCTGCATTCCATAAATTTTGCGGAGCAATTTTATATATTAAGGAGACTTTATGGATATTGCCACTGTATTAGGCGTCATATCTGCATTTGGCCTTGTACTAGTCGCTATTTTTATGGGTGGTGGACTTGGGCTTTTTATAAATATCCCTGCATTGATGATAGTCGTTGGCGGCACCCTTGGAACCACGATGATTAATTATCCTTTAAAGGATATGTTTGGTGTTTTAAATGTTGTTAAAAAGGCACTTCTTACAAAAAACATATCCACTAACGAACTCGTTAAAACATTTTTAGTTTTTGCCGGTAAGTCCCGCAAAGAAGGCATTCTATCTTTGGAAGGGGATATTAAGGAAGTGAGCGATGAATTCTTACAAAAAGGAGTTCAGCTCTCTATCGATGGATTGGAACCCCAGGAGATCAGTAATCTCTTAGAAACAGAACTTGATTTTATCAGAACCAGACACCAGTTAGGGGCGGAGATCTTCACCACCATGGGAACATTTGCTCCTGCCCTCGGCATGATCGGAACTCTTATAGGATTGGTCCAGATGCTCCAGAGCATGGAAGATCCCAGCTCAATAGGACCGGCCATGGCTGTGGCCTTGCTTACAACCTTTTACGGCTCCATCATGGCCAATATAATTTGCATGCCCATAGCGGGAAAGCTTAAGACCCGGAGCAAGGAGGAAACGTTGACAAAAGAGATGACGATTCAGGGAGTGATATCCCTTTCCAATGGCGATAATCCCAGGATACTTGAACAAAAACTCCATGCCTTTGTTCCCCCCAATCAAAGGGAGTCTTCTTAATGGGCAGAAAAAACCGAAAAATGGAGGATGAACCCGGAGCAAACATAGGGGCGGTTATGACTGTTTCTCTCTTCCTCATACTCCTGACCTTTTTTATTTTACTCAATTCCATTGCGGTAATAGACGATAGAAGAATGCGCCTGAGCTTAGGTTCAATCTTAGGCGCCTTTGGTAGTCTCACCGGCGGATTCTCAGCTTCAAAATCTGGAGAACTCGCTGTGCCGCCTTCTGCCCCCATGATCGAAAAAGCATTAGACCTTTCTAAACTATTAATTAACATGAACAAGGTTACAGAGGGCGAAATTACTTTCCAATTAATTGATGACAAAGAAATAATCACCATAAATGAGAAAGTCCTCTTTGATGAGGATAAATCAAAGCTCAAAACGTCTTCATACCCTTTGTTAGACAACATATGCGATTTCATAAAAAAAGGGGATTATCCGGTAAGAATAGCCGGGCATACGGACAACAGGCCGGCAGAAGAAAAGGGATATAAGTCCAACTGGAAGCTGTCGACACTGATGCCTATGGAGGTTTTCAGGTATTTCGAGTCAGTGGGCCAAATCAATCCTGATAGACTTGAGGCATATGGATGCGGCAGCCATAGACCAATCGTCTCCAATGATACAAGGCAGTCAAGGGGTCAAAACAGAAGGGTAGAGATTATTTTGCATCTTAATGCCCCTCCCTACATTAAGAGGATTTACAGAAAGAAGCCATCAGGCACCTTTACATATAAGAAGTTTGGCTTCAGGATTTTTTGAAAAATGGCCAAGAGGATAAAAAACCTTTCAGCCGGTCAAGAACCGGATCCCAACGCATGGCTGATAACATTTGGAGATCTTGTTATGCTTCTCCTCACTTTTTTTGTATTGCTTCTTACCATGTCATCGATGGACACAAAGAAACTAAAAGAAACGTTTTCGCATTTTATGGGGGCCCCTGGTGTGCTTGAATTGGCTGGTTCGAGAGAAATTACGGATTTACATTCCTTTATAACAAAGTATCGAAGTGCCGACGGCCAATTGGTGCTTGATCAGGATCTTATGAAGAGGCTGCTCACACCTTCCAATAAATCAGGTAAAAATACGGGGGAGAAGATAAAGGACTATTATAAAAAGATAGATATGGCAGATGATGAGAGGGGAATTGTATTTTCCTTTCAAGGAGATATCCTTTTTGCTCCCGGAGGGGCGACCCTCAACAAAGAGGTGCTCCCATTTCTCGACTCAATCGCCAAGACCATAGAATCCTGCCCCAATGAAATTATCATTATGGGTCATACGGATAACATCCCGATTCGAAGCAGGTTATATGGATCAAACTGGGAGCTTTCATTATACAGAGCGGATTCTGTTCTTGCATACTTTTTAGATAAAAAGGGGCTGCCACCATCACGCTTTTCCGTCGGGGGATATGGCGCGTACAGACCCCTGCATACAAACAATACTCCGGAAAACAGGGCCCTTAACAGAAGAGTTGATATAATCTTTAGACATTTATAAGGAGATACAAATGGCAGAAGGAAAAGAGCCTGAAGGCGAAGGGAAAGAGCCTGAAGGGGAAGCGCAGCCTAAAAGGTCCTCTCTTAAATTTATAATCATAGGAGTTTTGGTGATCGTTCTTGGCGCCGGTGGCTTTTTGGGATGGAACATGTTTTTGAAGGGATCCGAAACCGAGGCACAAGTATCCGAAACTACCCCTAAACCAACAGAACCCGTGGAAACTGTCTCATACCCTCTTGATTCATTTATCGTTAATCTCATGGATAAATCCGGATCAGGCAAAAGATACCTGAAGGTCGGAATGATCCTTGAGATTGGGAATCAGGAACAAGGCATGGTGGTGTCAAAATACAAACCACAAATCAGAGATACTATTCTTCTTCTGCTTTCCAGCAGGTCATTCCGTGAGATTAATACCATGGAGGGAAAGCTTGAATTAAAACGTGCACTACTATCAAGGATCAATAATATTTTGGGTGAGGTAATCGTTACCAGGCTATATTTTACGGAATTTGTGGTGCAATAGGGTAAGATCATGGCAAACGTTTTATCACAGGACGAGGTTGACTCCCTACTTGGTGGAATAGGTAGTGGGAGTGTTGAAACCGAAACAGATATCCCCGAAAATCCCGAGGCAGTTGAGGTATACAACTTTGGCACCCAGGCTGGGCCAATAAATATGCCTGCTCTTCAAATGATTAATGAACGATTCGTTGGTTTCTTAAGGAATAGTCTCTCTTCCGCAACAGGATCAGACGTAGATGTAAAGCTGTCCACTAACGAATCAGTGAACTTTAATGACTTCTGCCGTTCCCTTCCCCTTCCGGCAAGCCTGAATATTTTCAAGATCGAACCTTTAAGGGGATCTGCCATGCTCGTTCTGGAAGGCTCTCTTGTATTTTCCTTTGTTGAGACCTTCTTTGGGGGAAAAGGCCTGGGCCATGTGAAACTTGAAGGAAGAGCATTTACGGCAATTGAATCAAAAATCATAGAGAAGATATCCAAAATTATCTTAAGCGATTTGCAACGAGCATGGTCAGACTTTCATGAGGTAAATGTGGTCTATTCACACTCGGAGATAGACCCTCAATTTGCATCGATTGTCCAACCTGCCGACATGGTTATTGCAATCAAATTTGCGGTAACGCTCACAAATGAATCGGGATCAATCACTTTCTGCATACCCTTTTCCACCATTGAACCGATAAGAGATAAGCTTAAACAAAAGTTTCGAGATGATAAAGTAGATGTTGATAATGCTTGGCGGACATATATTGGGAAAAAAATAGGGGAAACGACGGTAAACTTAAATTGTATCCTTGGAACTTCTAAAATAAGCGCCAGAGAGTTGCTGCACATGAAAGTTAATGACGTCATACTACTGGATCATAAAATTGCCGGTTCAATGCTTGTTAAAGTTGAAGGCATTCCGAAATTTAGAGGTTATCCGGGCTCCCATAATAACAACAAGGCAATAAGAATAACTGAAAGATTCCATAAGGAGTAAACAATGAACGAGAATGTAGATTTGGAGGGTAATGGTCAGGTAGAGCCTTCGAATGAAACCGGATCAGGCCAAAAGGCAGAATATGATATTGATTTAATCCTTGATATCCAGCTTGACGTATCGGTTGAATTGGGAAAGGTCAAGATGCTCGTAAATGATCTGCTCCAATTGGGGCAGGGGTCAATAGTAGACCTGGAAAAACCTGCTGGTGAACCTCTCGATATATATGTAAACGCTAAATTGGTTGCAAGGGGTGAAGTTGTGGTTGTAGATGAAAAATACGGCATAAGAGTTATTGATGTTGTCAGCCCCGCTGAAAGGGTTGAATCTTTGGCCTAAATGCCGGTTTAACTTCCTAAACCGGTAAGGGGCCAACATATTTTTATCACTATAGGCACTTAAAATGAATGAGATATTTGAGTTAAACATGATCACCACAGGGATTAAGACAGCCGCCATGCTTTTTATCGTTCTTGCTCTCCTGGTCCTCTTTCTCTACCTTATGAAGAGGTTCTTATTCCTCAGAAGGGAGACAAAGGGAGATTTAGCTATCAAAGTCATCTCTTCGCTCCATCTGTCGGCAAAAGAGAGGATTCAAGTTATAGAAATTTCCGGTCAAAGGATTGTACTGGGCATTGCACCGGGCAACATTAGTTATTTAACCGAACTTAGCGACTCAAGTGGGAAAGTAGGGCCATAAATGCAACTGAATAGAACCATAAGAATTTTCACCTTTTTCCTGGTGATTCTCATTTTCTTTACACATAATGCCTTGGCCGGTGATTTTATTCTTCCATCATTAAACATAGGCATAGAAAAGGGAGGTGATCCCGGAGACGTTTCCGTTTTACTCCAGATTATCTTTTTTTTAACCATTCTAACCCTTGCACCGGCAATTCTAATACTTATGACATGCTTCACCAGATTGGTTGTAGTCTTTTCCTTTTTGCGGCAGGCCCTGGGCACTCAGCAGACACCCTCCAACCAGATCATTGCCGGACTCGCTTTATTCCTGACCTTCTTCATTATGATGCCTGTCTGGCAACAAATTAACGATAATGCACTGCAACCATACCTCAATGAGGAAACTTCTCAGGAAGTTGCACTGAAGGCGGCTATACAGCCTATACGGCAGTTTATGTTCAAACAGACACGGGAAAAAGACCTGGCTCTGTTTGTGAATATGGCTAAGATAAAAAGGCCAAAAAATCATGAGGATATTCCTACGTCGATTCTCATCCCTGCCTTTGTCATTAGTGAACTAAAAACCGCTTTTATTATTGGATTTGCCTTATTTGTGCCTTTCCTGATTATAGATATGGTTGTGGCAAGTGTTCTACTCAGCATGGGCATGATGATGCTCCCGCCAATAATGATTTCCCTTCCATTCAAACTTATGCTTTTTGTTCTGGTTGATGGCTGGTATCTCATTGTCGGCTCACTTGTAAAGAGTTTTTAAGAAGGATAAGCAATGAGAAGTAAGGAGCATCAATTTGGTACCTGGCAATCAAGATAACAGCCCTTCAAGGGCTCAATGCTTCATTGTTCTGAGTTCGTAAATGTTCCCAGACAAAAAGCAAGCCGAAAAGACTAACTCACAGCTTTTGATCGAATTCATAACATAATTTTGGTCAAGGAATACCCGAAGAAACGCTTACCGAGGAAAGATCATGACACCGGAATTTGTTGTCACTTTTGCGCAAGAAGCTATTAAAACAACCATACTTGTATCTATGCCCATGTTAGGCCTTGGGCTCGCTGTAGGTCTTATAGTAAGCATATTTCAGGCTGTTACCCAGATCAATGAGATGACACTGACATTTGTTCCAAAGATATTGATTGTATTACTGGCATTGCTCTTTTTTGCCAACTGGATGATTGAACACTTGGTTGTATTTACCACCAATACTATTGAACAGATACCGTATTATATAAGGTAATGGAAGGTTTTCCAATACAATTCCAGGATCTTAAGCCATTTTTTCCTATATTAATAAGGGTTGGCGTGATTCTATTTACGTTCCCATTTTTTAATTCAAGGGTTATTCCTGTTTTGGCAAAGGCGGGACTTGTTCTTATAATAACCATAATACTTTTTCCGGTTATAGATAGTAAGGGATTTGAATTTCCTAATACATTGTATGGAATTTTTCAAATGATAGCGTCAGAATTCATAATTGGCATAATTTTGGGGATATTGGTTCAAATCCTTTTTGAGGGAGTCAGGATGATGGGTCAAGTTGTAGGCTTTCAAACAGGCTTTGCAATAACCAACATTCTTGATCCACAGAGTGGTATGCAGGTCTCAATTCTCTCAAATATGGCATACCTCTTTGCCATTGTACTTTTTCTTATTTTAAACGGCCACCATATATTACTAAACGCAATAAGGGATAGTTTCCAGATTATAAATGTAGGCTCATTAAGTTTAGACAATCGGATATTCAAAACAATTTTGCAGGCTTCGGGTGATATGTTTGTTATTGCAATAAAGATCGGAGCGCCGGCTATTGCCATTCTTCTATTTGTCCAGGTCTCCTTTGGCCTGGTTACAAAACTCATACCACAGATGAACATTATGATTGTAGCATTTCCCGTGCAGATTGTTATGGGCCTTTTATTCTTTGGTGTGTGCTTAAATATGCTTTTTGTATTTATGGAAAAATATATCGGAGATCTTGCTTCTCTTTTATTTAATACTATGACCCTATTAAAAACATAGCTATACGATGTTAATTTAAGGCATTTTTATGTTTAAATAAAGTTTACGCATCTCAAACTCACAATTTACCGTTCCGGGCGGGTCTAAGAAATGGCTGAAAAGAGCTACGAAGATAAAACTGAAAAAGCTACCCCAAAAAAACGAAAAGAAGCCAGAAAAAAGGGGGAAATAGCAAAAAGCAGAGAATTGCCTTCTGTGGCTGTTCTCTTAGCCAGCTTGATTACATTGTCCATCTTCGGATCCTATATGTACACCAATATCAAGACGATTATGGGAAAGTCATTCTCTCTCCCTATTGCCAGCGATTTTCATATTCAAGATTATGTGGAATTTTGCCAGGATATGATCATGCTATTTATTCTGACATTAGCCCCTCTTTTTGCGGCCATTGTTATTGCAGCTGTTTTATCCAATATTATGCAGGTTGGCTTTTTGCTTTCAGCCGAGACAATCAAGCCTAAAATATCAAAGTTGAATCCGCTTAAGGGCTTTGAAAGGCTTTTTTCAAAACAATCTTTGATGGAATTATGCAAATCTTTGCTAAAGCTGACTATTGTCGGAGGAGTAGGGTATCTCACGATAAAGGGTGAAATTAAAAATGTTTTATTTTTAGGAGAGATGAAACTGCTTTCAATCATAACATATACCTTTGTCACCATTTTTAAACTTTTTATCAGGTGCACAATTGCGATGATTTTTCTTGTAGCCATTGATTATGCATTCCAGAAGTGGGATTTCGAAAAAAGGCTCAGGATGAGTAAAAATGAAATAAAGGATGAGTTTAAAAAAACCGAAGGAGATCCGCTTATAAAATCACGGATAAGAAGCATTCAGATGCAAATGGCAAGGAAAAGAATGATGCACGACGTTCCCAATGCCGATGTGGTAATTACTAATCCCACCCATCTTGCGGTTGCCGTGAAGTACGATGGCCTTACCATGAATGCACCCAAATTGCTTGCAAAAGGGTCAGGGGGAATAGCCAAAAGGATAAAACTTTTGGCAGAAAAACATGATATTCCAATTATAGAGAACAAGGAACTGGCCAGGAGTTTGTATTCGTTAGTTGAGGTAGGTCAAGAAGTACCGGGTGTCCTATACCAGTCTATTGCTGAAGTTTTGGCTTACATTTATAGCATCAAGGCTCAAAACACAAGGTTAAAGGCAGGAGTCTAAAGGAAGAGGAACAAGCTATAAGCCCGACAATATTTCATTATAGATGAAAGACTTAAAACGACATGGAAAATATTACAACATCAAGATCTAATTTTGCTTCCGCCAGTGAGATTCTGACAGTCATTGGAGTGGTTACTATCCTTGTAGTAATGATTATTCCGTTACCTTCGTTCCTTCTTGACTTTTTTCTTGCCCTGAATATCACCATCGCAATAACTATTCTTTTGATTGCCATGTATACTGTAAAGGCCCTGGATTTTTCCATATTCCCATCCCTTCTCCTGGTGACCACTCTCTTCAGGCTTTCACTGAATGTGGCATCTACCCGCTTAATCCTTCTCCACGGTAATGAGGGCCCCCTGGCCGCCGGAAAGGTTATCAAATCATTTGGAAGTTTTGTGGTTGGCGGGAATTATGTTGTAGGCATGATTGTCTTTATAATTCTGGTTATTATCAATTTTGTAGTTATCACAAAAGGGGCAACCAGAATCGCTGAGGTTGCCGCAAGGTTTACGCTTGATTCTATGCCCGGCAAGCAGATGAGTGTTGACGCGGACCTGAACGCCGGTATCATTGATGAAAATGAAGCAAAACAGCGCAGACAGATGATAACAAGAGAGGCTGAATTCAATGGAGCAATGGATGGAGCGTCCAAATTTGTAAGGGGAGACGCAATTGCAGGTATAATAATTACCATTATCAATATTATCGGCGGTCTGATTATCGGCGTTCTTCAACAAAACATGGCGATCATAGACGCTGCCCAGAATTACACCCTCTTGACTGTCGGTGACGGGCTGGTGTCACAGATTCCCGCACTTGTCATATCAACAGCCGCCGGAATTGTTGTGAGCAGAGCGGCTTCTGAAGGCACAATGGGATCGGACTTTGCTGATCAATTTTTTCACCATCCAAAAGCAGTTTATCTTTCGGCCTTTACCATCTTTTTTTTCGGGCTCATTCCGGGGCTGCCTCACATCCCATTTATAGCGCTATCCGTTCTCATTGGCGGATTCACTTTCCTTTTGAGACAGAATAAGAAAACACAAGAGACAAAAGAGATTGAAGAGAAACAGCAGCAAAAACCTGAGATCAGCCCTGAGCCTGTAGAACATCTGCTATTGGTTGATACTCTTGAGGTCGAAGTAGGATACGGCCTCATTAGCCTCGTAGACAGAGAACAGGGCGGAGAGTTTCTTGATAGAGTACGCTCAATCAGACGGCAGTTCGCACTTGAGATGGGGTTGGTTATACCTCCAATCCATATAAGAGATAATCTCCAGATTAAATCATCCGAGTACAGGATTCTTCTTAAAGGGGTTAAAATAGCCGGTGCTGAACTAATGGTAAATCATTTTTTGGCCATGGACCCAGGAGACACTACAAGATTAATTGAAGGCATAGAGACAAAGGAACCTGCTTTCAACTTACCCGCAACGTGGGTACCGAAGGACAATAAAGAGGCGGCGAAACTTGCTGGTTATACGGTAGTTGATAACGTAACGGTAATGGCGACCCATTTGACCGAGATTATTCGAAAACACTCATCAGAAATGTTAGGCAGACAAGACGTTCAAAATTTACTGGATAACTTGAGCAAGCAATATCCGAAAGCGGTTGAGGAATTGGTTCCAAATTCTCTTTCTTTAGGTAGTGTTCAAAAAGTACTTCAAAATCTTTTGCAAGAGCAAATATCTATCAAGGATATGTTAACTATCGTTGAGACGCTCGCTGACTATTCCCCATTGACTAAGGATCCGGAGCTTTTAACCGAATACGTAAGGCACAAACTTTCTCGAGCTTTCATCAGCCCTTACATAGGAGAAGATGGCGTGTTGAAACTTATAACCATGGCCCAGGATGTAGAAGATTTGCTTCAAAAAAGCATCCAGAAAACGGAACACGGTTCATATCTTTCCATTGATCCAAAGATTGCAGATCCCATTATTACTTCCATTAAAAAGGAGTCCGAAAAGGCCATGGCAACAAATGTACAACCTATTCTTATGACTTCACCCACAATAAGAAGGCATTTAAAAAAGATGGTGGAATATTTTATACCTTCCTTAATGGTATTGTCCCAAAGTGAGCTTTTAAGTGATATAAGTTTTAAATCTATCGGAGAGGTAAGGTTGAACTATGCAGAATAATCTATACCGCGCCAAATCAATTAAGCAGGCCACCGCAAAGGTTAAGGATTCTCTTGGTCCGGATGCAATGATAATTTCAACTAAAAAACTAAGTCAAGGTGCGGGACATAATCTTTTTGAAATAACCGCGGTGCCGGGAGGATCAGATATTTCCAGCAACATTTCAGATCCCTTCACCGAAGTCAACGACCAATTGATGAATATAAAAGACTTGATTTTTCTTCTCAATCGCCCAGATTCCTCAATAGAACATTTGATGAATAATTCTATTGCCCTCAGCCTTTATGCAAAATTGATCAGGGAGGGCATTGATGAACCATTGGCAAGAAATATCCTGCAAGAAACTGGAACACTCAAAAACACTTTTCACACTAATCCGAGTAATGTCAAACAGAATTTAATTAAAAAGCTAATGCAAATTATAGACGTTAAAGATCCCTTTGAAACAAAAGACAACAGCCGGATAATCGCCGCTTTTATAGGCACAACAGGTGTAGGCAAAACAACTACAATAGCAAAGCTTGCTGCACAGCTCATGCTTAAGGACGGAAAAAGGGTTGGTTTAATCTCCATAGACACCTATCGAATAGGCGCAATAGAACAGCTTAAGACCTACGCAAATATATTGGGTGTTCCTTGTTTTCACGCATTTAAGAGGAAAGATTTACTATTTGCCTTTAGAAAACTTGAAGCAAGCGATGTCATTTTGATCGACACAGCAGGCAGGAGCCAGTACGATAATTCAAGGATAGAGGAATTGAAGACAATGCTTGCAGGTGATTTGGCGATTAGCTCTCATCTCCTACTGAGTGTTGGAACTATCCAGTCAGAGATAATCAAGACGGCTATTAGTTTTAGTCCATTAAACTTTCAGACGTATATATTTACAAAGATTGATGAAGCAGAAAGGTTTGGTTCGGTTATCAATCAGATAACAAAACTAAAACTGCCTATTTCATACATTACTACCGGACAGAATGTTCCTGAGGATATTGAGCGAGCTAATAAGAAACACATTATAAACCTGTTACTGAAAAACAAGCATAGGAATTCTAAATCTTTCAAGGTGTTAGAGAATTAACATTTAGGGATTTAGAGCTTTTGTTTTTATTAAGAAGCTTGATTCACATTACAAATATGATCACCAGGATACACCATTTATATCTAAGAAATGATAAATTTAAATTAGTAGTTCAGACAGGCCAATCAACAACGCCAACTTACCAACTTTGGAGTCTAAATACTTTTTTATTGGAGAATAAAAGGATGGATCAGGCAACACATTTGAGAAGGATAATAAAGGGAGAATCTGACAAAATTATTGAGTTCAAGAATACCAATCAAAATGGGACCTTTTCCACTCCAAATACGCCCAGGGTTTTTGCCGTCACCAGTGGTAAGGGTGGAGTCGGTAAAACAAATATTGTTGGAAATCTTGCTATTGCATTTCAGCGGATGGGAAAAAGGGTCCTAATATTTGATGCTGATCTCGGCCTGGCGAACATTGATATTATCTTCGGCCTTAACCCAGTGCATAACATTGATGAGGTCATCAGAGGAGAAAAGGATTTGTCCCAGATTATCGTAAAGGGACCGGAAGGTGTGTCGGTAATTCCAGCGTGTTCAGGTGTACAGGAATTGGCCAATTTGACAGAAGGTCATAAGATAAACCTGCTAAATGAATTTGATAACCTGAACCGCATGTTTGATATTTTGCTAATTGATACCGGTGCAGGAATCTCCTCCAATGTTATCTATTTCAACCTGGCAGCACAGGAAAGGATCATAGTTTTGACCCCTGAACCCACATCGATCACGGATGCCTATGCCCTTTTGAAAGTCATGTTTTACAAGCATGGGACCAAACATTTTATTCTTTTGATAAATATGGCCGGAAACGACAAACAGGCAAGATCAGTCTATGAAAATTTGACTAAAGTTGCGGACAAGTTCTTAGGAGGCATTTCTTTAGATTATTCCGGATATATTCCAAAGGATGATTTTTTTGTGAAGGCAGTAAGCAAAAGAGAGCCGATTTTATGTTCTTATCCTAAAGCACCTTCTTGCAAACATTTTAATCAATTAGCTGATTACCTTTTACACCAGACCAATAGAAGGCCAGTGGACGGAAATATCAAATTTCTATGGAAAAGACTTATTGGCCAAACGGCAGGATAATATAATCATGGCACAGATTAATAAGTACCAGCAGGCTATCAAAACAGACCAGGGCTATAATAATATTAAAACAAGAGAAGACCTCATTCTCGAATATGCTCCTCTTGTAAAATATATTGCGGATAGAATGGCAATTCGTCTGCCCCCCAATGTATCGAGAGAAGAAATGATGAGTGCAGGAATCCTCGGGCTATATGATGCCTTAGATAAATTTGATTCAGAAAAGGGTTGCAAATTTAAGACATATGCAGAGCACAGAATTAAAGGGTCCATGTTAGATGAATTGCGAAAAATGGGCTGGGCTTCAAGGTCCGTCATGAAAGATGTTCACAGGATTGAAGACGCTTTGAAAGCACTGAAATTCAGACTTGGCAGGGAACCGGAGAATTTTGAGATTGCCCGGGAGATGGGCGTTGATATTGATTCATACCATAAAATGACCAGTAGAGCACAAGGTGTCAGCCTTTTAAGCCTTGATGAGATAATGCTAAATGGCACAGTCCCAAAATTTGCTGACCGGAACTCCAATACGCTGTCTTCTTTTGATGAATTAGAAATAAAGCAATTGAAAAATGTCATTTCTAAGGCAATTTTAAGCCTCACAAAAAAGGAACAATTGGTTGTCTCTCTATATTACTATGAGGAACTAACATTAAAAGAAATTGGTAGCGTATTGGATTTGACAGAGTCAAGAGTATCCCAAATTCATTCAAAGACAATACTGAAACTAAGACTGAAACTTAAATCATATTATGAAAATGGATGAACTGCTGAAATAGGTTTTTAAGTTTATTAAACTTGGTAACTGATCAAGTTTAAGTTTTCATAGGTTCGGAGTTCACCGTTCAATGTTATCTTTTTTCGTTAACCCTGCTTGTGATACTGATTAGGTGTTTAGTGAACCGCTGACCGGTTACCATCTACAGGTGATGAGAATATGGAAGAAAATGCAGACAAATCAGCGGTAATTGAATTGGATGAAAATGACGACAAATCAACCGCAATTGAAATGGATGAACCGGAAAATCTTGGAGGAATATCAATTCCAAATGAATCTGCTGAAACAGAAGATGATGATGAGGATTTCTCAGGACATGAATTGGATCAATCGGAAGTAATTGAAAAAGACTTAGCTCCAAATGAATCTGCTGAAGCAGAAGAAGATAATGAGGGCTTCTCAGGGAATGAATTGGATGAAAATGATGGCGGATTATCCGGAAATGATTTGGATGAACTGGAAACCGAATTGGATAAACCACAAGATGAAACGAGCAAATCAATTCCGGATCATGAACCCATAAAAATAGTTTCAAAAATATTCAAAGGCAAAATACGGTTAGGCTTGTTTATTGCGCTTGGCGTGGCTTTTTTATCCGGGATTGGATATCACTTTATTAAGGGTAAATTGTCACCTGTAACATCTAACCGCCAAAATGAATCTAAACAGGTTGCCAGCTTTGCGATTCCAAAAGATCAAGCACTCGTATTTGATTCATTTGTTATTCCCTTTGAGCAGAATACCAAATTTAGTTACATCTCTTTTACTATCGCCTTTAAGTTGCAAAATAGGCAATTAAGGGGAGAAATGATAGAGCATAAATGGCGAATTAGGGGAATCATCTATGAAATGTTGTCAAAAAAGATAAACGGCTTTAATGATGTCCCCTCATTGGAGAAACTTAAGGATTGCATTATAAAAGCAGTTAACGGGACGCTAACTATGGGGAAGATCAATGACGCTTATATAACTGACCTCATAGCCGTTTAACTTTTTTCAGGCCTCACAACCTTACACCCGCCCACAGGAAGGCAGGCGGGTTTCCGTTGAACCGATGAACGGCTAACTTTTTTTTATATTCTGGAGAAAAACATGTCAGGTCTAACTGATACGAATATTGTCCTGGGTCAGGGCAATTCTATAAAGGAAGTCCATAATATCAGGAGGCAGGATCTGGATTTGAATCAGCAATTTGTCGCACAAAAAACAGAGGGCAAAAAAAAAGAGGACAAATCAAAGGTGCAGGATTTTGAAACCGGAAACAGGATAGAGCTTAAGAATGACGAAGAGAATAAAAGAGAGGAAGACCCCGGATATAATGAAAGCGGTTCAAAGAAGGCCAAACCAAACCAAACGCCCGATTCACAGGAAAACAATCTCATAGATATAAAGGTCTGATTATGTCATCCATCGATTTAAAGTTTCTAATTTTTGCACAGATAGGGATTGATATTGCTATTGTTTTTTTTATTATAATTTTAATAAGGAAATTAAGGCCTCTCAATAATGGCAAATCACTCCGAGAAGGAACAAACATATTTGAATCTTTACTAATCGACGCAGATAAACTTTCAAGTCAATTAAGAAAAGAATTAGGAAAAAAACATCAGCTCATAAAGGGTCTTAATGACAAACTGGACAACAGGATAATGAGTTTGAATGTGCTGTTAAACAGAGCTGACGCATTGCTTACTTCCTATGAAGGGGGACCAGTCGACGCTAATGATAATCCGGTTTCTCCAAAAAGCCAGGAAAAAAAGATTTTAAAACTGGCAAAAGAGGGACTTGAGTTAGAACAAATTGCACAGGTACTTGCGATCCCCAATGGGGAAGTTAAGCTTATCTTGGATTTAAAGAATAAACTTTCCCGGATAGGAAGTAATGAGGGTGTATCTTGATTCAATTAAATCATATAGCTTTAAAACCTCACCTCCGCTCTTCCGTATCAACAAACTCCTTCAAACCTGATTCGGATGTCACATCTCAACTCAAATTACACAGGAATGAGGTTTTTGAAGGGAAAGTATTGAAATTACTTAGTTCAGGCGATGCCTTGCTTCTCGTAAAAGGAAAAAGTGTGATAGCAAAGGCCAATATTCCATTGAGTGAAGGAACTGTTCTTGCCCTAAAGGTCCAAGAGACCTTACCCACCCCGACTTTCAAACTCCTTGGAATTAGATCCACAGGTTCAAATGCAATTAATCTTTCCACGATACTGTCGGCTTTGAAGGAAAACCCTTGGGCAACAATATATCAAAACATAGATAACCTGGGCCTGCCACAAGCGGAAAAATCTCGGTTAAGGGAATTGTTGGACGACCTGTCGCACCGATTGTTCTTAAAACCGGGCCCGGATATGCTAAAGACATTGATTGACAAATCGGGTTTGAGTTGGGAGGCAAAAATTCTAAAGGCATTTATAAATAAGACAATTGCCGGGGATAATCTCAACAAACTCATAGGTGGAGACCTAAAAGGTCTGGTCTCAAGCTTACTTAACCTTAAGCAAGAAGAAGGTGTTCTTCTGAGAAAAATAGTGTCTACCATAGAAAACCTCCAGCTCCTTAATCACCTGGGATTGCATCATGATAGGAAACTTTTTCTACCCGTCCCGATTCAATTTCCCAATGGGCCATTTTCAATGGGTCAGTTGTTGATTCATTTACCCCGAAAGGCCAAAGAAGAATCTGGAAAGCAAAGGAGTGACAAAACTTTTTTCAGCGTAACCTTTATGTTAGACCTATCTAATCTTGGTCCTGTCAGGGCGGACCTCGCTATCAAAGGAGAAAGTATTGAAGGAAGATTCTTATTGGCCAAAGAGGATACAAAATTACTTATTGAGAATAATCTTGCGTCTTTTATAGGTAACTTGAAAGACAGGGGTTTCACGATTCACCGTATGGACTGCCAGCTCAAGGAACCCGGGATAATTAGACATTCGCTTATTAAGGAAATTGTTAAGGAAAAATGTAATACCATTTGCCTTGTTGCCTAAATGGAAAGAAAAAAAAACCAAAATAGGGCCGTCGCTCTAAAATATCAACCTGAATCGGATAATGCACCGAAGGTCACAGCAATTGGAAAAGGAAAAGTGGCCGATAAAATTATTGAGATAGCAAGAGAGCATAATATACATATCCACAACGACCCGGACCTGATTGAGATTTTATCACAGCTTGATCTGAATGAAGAGATCCCGC
>JAIOSR010000010.1 GCA_021107495.1 Desulfobacterales bacterium
CCGCCCTTTGGATATGCCCTCTTCTATCTAAGAGGGGTCGCACCGCCCGAGGTCACCACTGCCGACATTTACTGGGGTGCTTTTCCCTTCTGGAGACTAATGGAATTGGGCCTGATCGCCTGTATTATATGGCCCCAAAGCATTCTCTGGCTTGCAAACACACTTGTGAAATAGTGCTACGTTTAAAAAAGGTAAATAGATGTTAAAGCATGGCAAAACATACGAGGAGGTTTATAACTCCTTTCAGTGGAAAATCCCTGAGTTCTACAATATCGGCGTAGACATATGTGACAAGTGGGCACATCAGAGATACAGGCTGGCGCTGATTTATGAGGATGAAAATGGAGAGGTGGAAAAATATACCTTCTGGGATCTGAAAAGGCTTTCAAACGGACTTATAAACGGATTTAAGGCCCAGGGCATAGAACCAGGTGACCGCATCGGGATCATGTTGCCCCAATCCCCGGAGGCAGGTATTGCCCACATAGCCACATATAAAATGGGCGCCGTGGTCATCCCGCTTTTTACACTCTTCGGCACCGAAGCCCTTGAGTACCGCCTCTCAAACAGCGAAACCAGGGGGATTGTGACTGATGAAGCAAACCTCCCAAAAATTCTGGAGATACGGGACAAACTCCCGAATCTTAAAACAATAGTTTTAGCGAGGGGCAAGGCGCCGGAAGGCGTTTTGAATTTCTGGGAACTGATCGAGAAGGGGTCCTCTTCTTTTAATGCATTAAAGACCAGGGCCGATGATCCTGCCTTTATCAGTTATACGTCCGGGACCACCGGACCTCCAAAGGGTGCATTTCACGCCCATCGTGTCCTTTTGGGACACCTTCCCGGAATCCAGTTCCCGCATAATTTTTTTCCAAAAGAAGATGACCTCTTCTGGACACCTGCAGACTGGGCCTGGATGGGCGGATTTATGGATGTGCTTCTGCCCAGCTGGCATTACGGAATCCCGGTTGTGGCCCATCGTGCCAAAAAGTTTGATCCGGAACAGGTGTTTCATCTCCTGGCCAAGTATGGAATTCGGAATGCCTTTATGCCGCCGACTGCCCTCAAAATGATGCGCCAGGTCAAGGACCCCCGCAGCCGCCACGACTATTCCATGAGGTCCATAGGAAGCGGTGGGGAATCCCTGGGGGAAGAACTCCTCGATTGGGGCAGGGAAGTAATGGGACTGACTATAAATGAATTCTACGGCCAGACCGAAGTCAACCTGGTGGTAGGGAGTTGTTCGGAGGTCATGGAAATCAGACCCGGGTCAATGGGTAAGGCCATACCGGGTCACGAGGTTGAAGTGGTGGACGAGACGGGCATGCCCGTGCCTCCTGAAACCATAGGAGAAATTGCCGTCAAGCGACCTGATCCTGTTATGTGTATAGAATACTGGAAAAATCCCGAAGCCACCAAAAAAAGTTTTATCAATGACTGGTGGCTCATGGGTGATTTGGCAAAAAAGGATAAGGATGGATATTTCTGGTTTGTGGGAAGAAAGGATGATCTGATTACCAGTTCCGGTTATCGTATAGGGCCGGCCGAGATCGAAGACTGCCTGATGAAGCACCCCGCCGTAGGCATGGTGGCCGTTATAGGCAGCCCGGATAAAGTTCGAACAGAGGTTGTCAAGGCATTTATCGTTCCAAAACCCGAGGTAACAACCGGTCCGGAACTCGAAGAAGATATCAAGAAATATGTCAAGGTCCGGTTGGCTGCCCACGAATATCCCCGGGAGATCGAGTTCGTTTCCGAACTCCCCATGACCACCACGGGTAAAATCATAAGAAAGGACCTGAAAGCCCTGGAGATAAAAAGGAAATCAGGAGCTTAACCACCTCCCTAATCAGGGAGGCGAACCACTAAAACCGGCTTTTTACATCGCTTCAGCACTCTCCTTGAAGTACTGCCCATCAAGGCGTCCGCAATTATTCCTTGCCCGTGGGCGCCCATAACCACCACGTCAAAACCGGAGGTCTCGGTCTGGGCTAAGATCTCCTCTACCGGGCTGCCTATATTCACTATGATTTTATCCGTGATAAAAGGGCAGGAAGGGAGTTCGTCGCTCACGTCGGAACAGAATTTTTCAAGCCGTTCCTTGATCGTTTCAATGACCTTATCTTCGTTTGCCTTCTTCATCTCATTCCACTTTTCCTCCCCCATCATGTTGATAACCAGGCTGTCGGAGCCGGGGGAGTCCTCAAGGGTGTGGAGGAGGGTGATTCCGGCACCATAACGATTGGCAAGGCTTGCCGCATATCCAAAGGCATAGCGGGCGTTCTTTGAAAGATCCGTGGCATAAAGGATTTTCTTGATTTCGGGAATCATTTGAGCACCTCCATGATTTGAAAAGACGTGAAGTAAAGCATGTTAAACAAAATGAACTTGGATATTCCTTCGGACTCTGTTAGGTTACACTTATAATCGTTTTGGTCTTGAAATGCAACCCTGCCGCACTGGACAATTGCTTTGTTTTAATGCACCGGCATTGATGATGAATTAACAGGTAATCAAGGAAAGATGAATATGTCTGAAACCGGTCGAATCATTTTAAGTATATGTGTCCTGATAGCCGTCTACATCCTGACCAGAAAGTACCATACATGGAAGACAAAAAGGACATTTGGAGATATTATTGAAGACCTCAAACAAAAGGAGGCCCTTGCCCCCTCTTCCGCAGTGGAGCTTCCCTATGCCAAAGCAAGCATGTTTCGAATAGGGATAAGGGATTACAGACCCAAAGC
>JAIOSR010000005.1 GCA_021107495.1 Desulfobacterales bacterium
ACCAGAAGATTGCGTCGGCCGATCGTGTCTGCGAGAGCCCCTGAAGGAACCTCCAGCAGGACTATGGTCGCGGCCCACGCCACATTCAGCAAGGCAAATTGCTGCAGGGTCAACCCGAAGTCCAGAAACAGAATAGTGAATACGGGATAATAGAATCGGGCATTAAAAAACACCCGAAAGGCAATGAAATAACGTACATTGCATATTTTAAACGGAGACTTAGTATTCAAATCGTTCATGGCAGTTTTTCGAGGATAGCTTGCGTTTTATTAAACCAATAGTCCATGCCCATCTCTTCGAACATCTTTGCCGCCTCCTTCAGGTAACCCCGTGCCTTATCCGCCCGGCCCAGATTCCAATAGAGTTCTCCCAGAAAGAGGTTCGCGATTGACACGTCCGGTTTTATCTCCAAGGCGCTAAGGATTTTCAAGCCCCTCTGAATAGTCTCGATCGCCTCAGTTTCATTCCGGGAATCTGCTTTGCCCGTCATCCTCCCCAGCCAGATTGATGATTTCCCCGCAGAATGGTTCTCCTGACTCTTTTCAGATAACCCATATGCCTCCTTCATCAGATCCATCGCTTTGCCGAGATCCCCCGAATAGTAATGACAGAGACTCAGAGAATAAAAGTGAATCGACGTGTGCCATTCAATATGTGCATCACGATGAATCTTTAAACCCTTTTCCACAAACGTCTTTCCGCCTTCCGGATCTCCAAGCACTGCATGGGAAAGCCCCAATCCGCTCCAGGCTAAAGCCAGGGGTTGGAGAAATGAGGTTTCTTCACAAAGTTTTATGCCTTTTCTGAGGTGGACCTTGGCCATTTCCCAGTCACCCCTGTTCATCAAGACCAACCCATAATAGTATTCAGAGACCCCTTGGGTCATTTTATTACCGTATGAGACCGCGTCTGCAATCGCCTTCTCACAGGCATTCAATGCGTCTTCAAAATCACCCAACATCCCCATGCTGAACCCAATGTTGGCATGCAAAGCCGGATATATATTGGCCGGCCCGCCGAAGGTCTCCTTTTCCGTGTGGGTTTTTTCAATCAGAGTGGTGACCCTGGTACAAAGATCGATGGCTCTTTTGTAATCGCCCTCTGTAATATATGACAGAACAATATCCGGTCCTGATTGTGCTATGGATTCAATGTCCTGGATTTTCTCGGCCTCTTCAAAGGCTTTTCCTGAATACTTCTTTCCCTCGGTCTGTCTTCCCGAAGTCGAATGATACAGTCCCATGTTACTGTAAAACCTGATCAGGCTCTTTTTATCATCAAGGGCCGTCGCAATTTTCTCACCGGACTGGAGGATGGACAGACTGTCTTCAGGGAAACCGAGGACAATAATGGGGATCAGAATGCTATGGATAATCGCCAGTTGTTTTCGTGTGTTCTCCTCGGACTCGGGCAGCTTTTTCAGGGTGTTTAGCGCATCTTTGTAATAGCGGAAGGCCTCCGATGCGGAGTTATTTCGCATAACCTTATCACCGGCTAATTTTAGAAAATGATACGCTTTCTCGAAGTTGTCGGTCCTTGAGTAGTGATGAGCCAACATCTCAAAAAACTCTTCCAGTTTTTCACCATAAACCTCCTCCATGGCAGCACCGATCTTTTCGTGAATATCCTTTTTTTTCTGCGAAAGTAAGCTGTTGTAGGCGACTTCCTGTGTCACGGCATGTTTAAAAATATATTCAAGCTCAGGAAACAGGCTCTTCTCGTAAATAAACTCCAGATCTTGCAGACGAAGGAGATAAGACTTGAGTTCATCTCGCATTCCCGTGATGACCTGAAGAATGCGATAGGCAAAATCGCGCCCAATAACGGAGGCCACCTGCATGGTGCGCTTGATGCTGTCCTCGAGGCGGTCCATCCTGGCCGCGATGATTCCCTGGACGGTTTCAGGCACCTTTATTTGAGAGACCTCGACACCCAGAATGTATTGGTGGTTTATCCTCTTAATGGTGCCGTTTTCCATCAGGGTGCGTGTGAGTTCTTCCAAGAAAAGCGGATTGCCCGCGGCCCGACTCAGGATGAGCTCTCTGATTTCCGGTGCCACTTCTCCTCCATCGAGGATAGACCGTACCAGTTCGGCGCATCTTCCGAGGGAAAGCTGGTCCAGACCGATTTTGCTGTAAAAAGATTTACTCCCCCAGGGATGGGTGTATTCAGGTCGATAAAGAAGGAGCAGCATGATTTGGGTGTGGGGCAGCCATCCAATAAGATAATCCAAGAAGTCTTCCGATGTCTTATCCATCCAGTGGAGGTCGTCAATCACAAGAATAAGGGGCTTCTCCTGACTCAACCTTATAAACAAATCCCGCAGGCCTTCGAACGTTCTGTCTCTTTTTTCTTTTGGTTCAAGGGTGACCCAGGTCTGATCATCCATCGAAAGAGACAGAAAATCTTCAAATGCAGGAAGGGCTCTGAGAAGTTTCTCCTCCAGTTCGAGTATCTTCTCCTTCAATTTCCCCCTGATGACGCGTTCCTGGTCTCCCTCCTTGATATTAAAATAGCCCCTGATAACATCCAACACGGGCAGAAAAGGGATGGATTCCCCAATTTGAACACATCGCCCTTCTAAAAAGGTGACCTTGTCCTGAAGAGATTGTCTCAGCTCAAATATAAGTCTTGATTTTCCGACCCCCGCCTCCCCAACGATCCCGACGACTTGGCCTGACCCGGACCGGATCTTTTCAAAGGCCTGCGTGAGAGTCTCTATTTCATCTTGGCGGCCGATAAACTTTGTCAAGCCCCTGGTGGCCGAGGCATCAAGCCGGGTAATCACCTTGCTGGTCCCGACGAGTTGATAGATCTCCTGGGCATCGCTCTTTCCCTTCAACTGCACCTTGCCAAGGGAATTCAGCTCAAAATATTCTTTTACAAGCCTGAAAGTGTTGCGCGTGACAAGAATACCTCCGGGCTCAGCCGTACTCTCCATTCTGGCGGCTAAATTGGTGGTGTCCCCAACGGCTGTGTAATCCATTCGAAGATCATCGCCGATGGCGCCCACCAAAACGGGGCCCGAGTTAAGCCCTATGCGCATTTGAAAATCGACGCCGTGTTGGAGCATAATTTTTTCGCCATATGTCCCCATGGCCCCCTGGATGGCCAGCGAGGCATAACAGGCTCTCTGACCATGGTCTTCGTGAGAGAGAGGGGCGCCAAAAAGGGCCATAACCCCATCACCGGTAAACTGATTGATTGTGCCTTCATATTTGTGGATCTCTTCCATCAGGATTTTGAAACACCCATCCATGATCTGATGCACGTCTTCAGGACCAAGTTTTTCAGAGATACCGGTAAAGTTGGCCACATCGGCAAAGAGGACCGTCACAAGTTTGTGCTCCCCTTCTATGGAGCTGCGGGTGGTTAGAATCTTGTCGGCCATGAATTTGGGTGTGTAGGATTTGGGTTGGTCGTAATCGAGAGAAGGGGTGGTGGGGGTTTGATCAATCTTGCGGCCACATTCACCACAGAATTTTTTTCCTAAAGGAATCTTTGCCCCGCAATCCGGGCATTCGATCTCCATTCTTGTCCCGCATTCTTCACAAAACTTAACGCCGTCACGATTTTCAGTTTGGCATTTCGGGCATTTCATTTTTCAAACCTTCAATATCCCGGCTCATAGGTCTTTCCCCCAAGACAGGGGCTCTGACAGGGGACAAATCCTTGAAACGTCCTTTAGAAGCCCATGTTTTATATCACAAGAGAATCTTTTTTATAAGGGGATTGGGATAGTTTAAAGAGCTTATGGTCTGTCTAACGTCACGTCTGGGATGGGTGGGGTGATGTCGCCTCACGCTAACTATTTAAAACTATTAAATAAAAAACGTAAAAATGCCCTTATTTTGGCCCTATGTCGACCCTTTTAGGGGCAAAAAGAGCATTATTCACAATAAATAATGGCGAGAGCGAAAAGACATTATATTCCGGGGCAGATATGGTAAACATCAGAATGTAAAGAATTGAAGATTGACTATTGAAAATGTGAATGTCGATAAATGTTTAAAATGGTGAGAGATGGGACCGTTACCACAAACTTCGCGATACGCTGCATCGTGCCCATACGGAACATCGCAGTTTAAAGGTGGATAATTATCCTGCAAAAGGAATGCGATATGAAATGCCACCCTGACATTCATCACCGCCGTTCCATACGATTAAAAAGATACGATTATTCACGGGCGGGATTGTATTTTGTCACCATCTGCACGCAAAACCGGATGCATTTGTTCGGCGAAATAAAAACCGGGGAGATGATTTTGAATGATGCGGGTATGATGATAAAAATCATATGGCATGAAATACCGATTTATTATTATGGATTTAATGTAGATGAATTTGTTGTTATGCCGAATCATTTCCATGGAATAATTCAAATTGCATCCAACCCAAAACCCGCAGGGGCAGGCCCCCGTGCCTGCCCTGTCAATGAATGCCGACAAACAAACGGGCAACCGCAAACAAATGGGCAACCACAGGGGGTTGCCCCTACGATGTCATTATCCGATATTGTACATCGGTTTAAAACATTAACCACAAAACGATATATTGATGGGGTTAACGATAATGATTGGCAAAGGTTTAACGGTAAATTGTGGCAACGCAATTATTTTGAACATATCATCAGGGATCATGAATCCTATCTGAAAATCGCCGAATACATCCATACCAACCCCTTGAAATGGCGAGAGGACGAATACTATCAATAATCTGCCCGCCAACCAGACGGACTTCCTGCTGTATACCTCGGCTACTGGTGACGTAAAAGCAGAGGTCTTTTTGAAGGATGAAACGGTCTGGCTTACCCAGAAAAGCATGGCCTCTTTATTCGGCGTGAAGGTGCCGGCCATCAATAAACATTTGAAAAATATCTTTGATTCCGGTGAATTGGCATGCGGCAATATAAAGAATCGATCGGAAATTTTGACTCTGCTCCAAGCACTTCCTGTAGTTCCAGCCATAGATCCTAATGAATATTTGTATTTTATAGTTCGGAACTCGTTGTATGGGTCCGGTATTGGTTTCGTGGATATACACCTCCTGGCTTCAGCCAGGTTATTGAATATCCCCATTTGGACAGGGAATAAAAAATTAAGAGAGGTTGCAATTGGAGTACAGCTATCATACAGATAAGAATGATAATGTTATGCCTCAAGGGACGGCGCAAAAAGAGGCCCCGTGTCTGAGAAGCCCTCTATAATTTTAACAAGTAGTGGTTTAATGATGAATCATAAACAGATAAAGAAAACACAACTCCGGAAACCCGCATGGCTCAAGAAGACTCTGCCAAAAGAGTCTGAGTATGAAAAGGTTCGGGCATTGCTTAGTAAGAGCAAATTGCACAGCGTATGCCAGGAAGCCAAATGCCCCAACATCTGGGAATGTTTTTCACAGGAGACGGCGACCTTTCTTATTTTGGGGGATCATTGTACGCGCAATTGTCGCTTCTGCGCAATTGCCCATGGACCGTCAGAACCTCCCGATCCCGAAGAACCTGCCAGGGTAGGGGAGGCGGCAAAGGGCATGGGATTGAGCTATGTGGTGGTTACATCGGTTACGCGGGATGATCTTCCTGACGGGGGTGCCGGTCTTTTTGCGGAAACGATCAAAGAGATACGCAAAAAAATGCCGAATGCACTTGTGGAAGTTTTGATACCCGATTTTCAGGGAAATACGGATGCCCTGCAAACAGTCCTTGATGCGGGTCCGAATGTTCTGAACCACAATCTCGAAACCGTTCCAAGGCTTTATCCCAGCGCGCGACCGGAAGCCGTTTACGATCGCTCACTCGATCTTCTGAAAAATGCCCGTGCCCATACACTTCACATCCCCACCAAATCAGGTCTCATGTTGGGCCTGGGTGAGTCTCCCGAAGAAGTGGAAATAACGCTTAAGGACCTCCTCGGGGTGGGCTGCAGCATACTGACTCTTGGTCAATACCTCCAACCCTCAAAGGAACACCTGCCGGTCGAGCGGTTTATTCCTCCCGAAGAATTTGACAAGTGGAGGGAAAAGGCCCTTGGCATGGGGTTTTCCGAAGTTGCCAGCGGTCCTTTTGTGAGGAGTTCTTATCACGCAAAGGAGCTTTATCAGGCCGTAAGACCTTGAACCCTTGATTGGTAACCGATCACCTGGTAGCCGGGTCTCGGAATTTTTCATTTTAGGCGGGAGATCTTTATTATGAAAAAACAGGAACTCATCGACAGTCTGAAAGAAATCGTCGGTAAAGAGAATGTTCTCTCTTCGGACATGGACCTGGCCCTTTACAGTTATGACGCTTCCCTGGCAAAGGGGATGCCGGATGTGGTTGTCATGCCCGCTTCAACCGGGGAAGTGTCAAAAATCATGTCCCTGGTCCATAGGGAAAAGATCCCCATCCTCGGCCGGGGCTCGGGCACCAACCTGACGGGAGGCAGCATTCCGGCCAGGGGGGGCATTGTGGTCCATTTCTCCAGGATGAATCATATCCTGGAGATTGACATCCCCAACCGAACCGTGACCGTGGAACCGGGGGTTATAACCCTGGACCTCCAGACAGAGGTACTCAAAAAGGGGTTTGTGTATCAGCCCGATCCGGCCAGTCAGAAGGTCTCCACCATCGGTGGTAACGTATCGGAGAACTCAGGCGGCCCCCACTGCCTCAAGTATGGTGTCACATCGAATCATGTCCAGGGTCTCGAATTGGTCCTCAACGACGGTACCGTGATCCGGACAGGTGGAAAGAGCTGGGACAATCCCGGATATGATATCAAAGGGCTCTTTGTTGGATGTGAGGGGACCCTGGGTCTGGTGACCAAAGCAGTGTTGAAACTGGAACGGGCTCCCGAAGCGGTCAAGACCATGCTTGCCATTTATGAAACGATTGAGGACGGTGCCAACACGGTTTCGGCCATCATTGCCGAAGGAATTGTCCCTGCTACACTTGAGATGATGGACAACAGGGTCATGCGGGCCGTGGAAGAAACCATCAAGGTGGGGTATCCCCTGGACGCTGCGGCCGTTCTGATAATCGAGCTTGACGGTATGCCGGAGGGTATGGCTGAAAACGCCGAAAAGATCATGGAAATCTGCAAGGAGAACAATGTCCGGGAAGTGAGACTGGCAAAGGACGAAGCCGAAAGGGCCATACTCTGGGCGGGCCGTAAGGGTGCTTTCGGCGCAGTGGGGCAGGTAAGACCCAGCTATCTCTGCTGCGACGGCACGGTACCCCGGACAAAGCTACCCGAGGTCCTGGCCAAGGTCATAGAGATCGGGGAGAGATATGATCTGCCTATCGGAAATGTCTTCCACGCGGGAGACGGAAACCTTCATCCCTTGATCATGTTTGACGAGAGGGATCCCGATGAAAAGGAACGGGTCCTCAAAGCAGGCACCGAAATTCTGAAAGCGTGCGCCGATGCCGGAGGAACCATCAGCGGAGAGCACGGGGTAGGGCTTGAAAAGCTGAGGGAAACATCATTTGTTTTCTGTGAAAATGATCTGGAGTTTGAACGCAGGATAAAAAAGGCCTTTGACCCTGATGATATCATCAATCCCGGAAAAATGATTCCAGAACCCGTCTGTGTGCAATAAAAAGTGTCTAAAATGAGCTAAAATGTCTAAAGTTGCGGTACACCGTTCACGGGTTCAAAGGTTCAGGGTTTCCCGCTCCAAGCGGGATTAGATATCATCGGACTCTGGAATTTTAAATTTCATCCAATGGGCATTCATGAACTTTGAATGCTTGGCTACACTGTAACCATCCAAGGAGTTTCCATGTGGCGGGTTTTAAAGAGATAGTTGAACGACTCACGGACATTGTGGGCCGGGAGTTTATCAAAACCCGGCCTGAGGAGATCAGAGGCTATGCTGTAGATGAAATGATCCCTGAGGCGGTGATCTTTCCAGGGAACACTAAGGAAGTCTCAGGCGTGGTCAAATTGGCCAGCCGAGAGAACCTGGCCATTGTTCCCCGGGGGAGTGGAACCAAGATGTGTCTCGGCAATCCTCCGAAACGACTGGACCTGGTGGTGTGTGTCTCCCGTATGAACCACATGATTGATGTGGACACATCAAATCTGACCATCACCGTGGAAGCCGGTGTCAAATTCAGGGACATACAGGCAAGGTTGGCCACACAGGAGGACCGGTGTTACCTGCCCCTGGATGATCTGACCACCGTAGCCGATGAGGTCATCTGTTCGGACAGATCGCACAGCGGTTGCTTCCTTCCCATGGATCCTTCACACGCCAACGAGGCAACTATCGGCGGGATCATCGCCGCCAACTCCAGCGGGCCGCGCCGGCTCCTTTACAGACTTCCCAGGGATTCAATCTTAGGCGTACGAATGGTGGCACCCACCGGCGAGATCCTGGGCTCCGGGGGGAAGACCGTAAAAAACGTCTCCGGTTACGACGTCTCAAAACTGGCGGTAGGTTCCATGGGCAGTCTGGGTATTTTATGTGAAATGACCTTCAAACTTCTTCCACTTCCGGAGAAGATGGAGACCCTGTTGATTTCCTTCGGATCCTTTTCCGATACCTCAGACTTTGTTGAGGGGCTTTTTGAGACCACACTCCTCCCGGCGAGCGTGGATGTGATGAACCGGAGGGCCTACAGCCATCTGAGAATGGATGGCATTCCCGATTTCGGTCAAGGGGGCTATGTGTCGGCCATAGCTCTGGAAGGCTTTGAACCGGCTGTGGAGCGCATTCGAAATGAAATATCGCATATGGCCAAGGCAAACGGCGCCAGGTCCGTAGCAGGCATCCATGAGGAAAAGCACCCGTTGTTCTGGCTTGCAATAAGTGATCTTGAGCAGGATCTGGCAGGGAAGGCCCCCGGTCATATCAGGGCCAGGATCAACTATCCCATCTCCGAATGGAGAGGCGTCATAGAGTCTGCCGAGATCGCCTTTTCCGGCGCAGACCTTGACTATACGATCCAGACCCATGCGGGGAGCGGGATATGCCTTGCCAATCTCCTTGTGGACAAAGAGGACTCTGAAGGAATGGACAGGGCGGTAATAACCCTCAATAGTCTCTTGGGTCATTGTCTAAGGGTGGGTGGCAACCTGGTTGTTGAAAGGGCCCCCGCAGGAGTCAAAGAGAGACTCAAGGTCTGGGGTGAAGCGGGTTCCGATTTTGTTGTTATGAAGCGGGTCAAGGATCAGATAGACCCTGCCGGCGTCATGAGCCCGGGACGTTTTATTGGAGGGCTCTAATTGAAAATTGAAGATTGACGATTGATGATTTTCTATTGAAAAATCAGTCAGCAGTATTCAGCATCGTTTATCCAGAAACCGTAAACCTTGAACCCTGAACCTCTGAACCTGTTTCGAATGAGGTAACACCCTATGAACATCGTCCAACTGAAAAAACTTTCCTACGACGAGGTAGCCAAGTGCAACAGGTGCGGATTTTGCCTGCCGAGCTGTCCCACGTACCTGGTTAATAAGAGTGAGGCATATTCCCCAAGGAGACGAAACGCCATTACCCGATTTGCCATCGAGAACAGTCTGGATCTGAACGCGGATACGGAGAAGGCCATTTTCACCTGTCTTGGATGCGGGGCCTGTACGGAAGTCTGCTTGTCAAGTGTCCGGACAAAGGATCTCATCTTTCAGAACCGCGAATGCCAGGTGGATGAAGGCTTTTATCCGAGGGTTGCGGAGCGCCTGGCAAAGACCCTCGAAGAAAGTAGGAATATATCGGATGATGACCAGAAAGAGCGTGCGGAATGGCAGGAGCTGATTAAAGACCTGCCGGAAAGTGCCTTTGAAAAGGAGCATGCTGACATAATCTTTTTTGTCGGTTGTGTGGCCTCATTTTTCCCAATGGTACAGAAAATACCCGCGAACATGGCTAAGATCCTGCAAAGGGGAGGAGTCGATTTCACAATCCTGGGTGGTGATGAATGGTGCTGCGGTTTTCCTTTAGTGGGGGCGGGGATGCCCGAAAAGCTGGAAGAATTGAAGGAGCATAATCTCAAGAAGGTGTCGGATGTGGGGGCCGGGACTGTTGTCTTTACCTGTCCTTCCTGCTTACATACATGGAAACATTTATACGAAACTGATGTAAAACTCATGCACTCCAGTCAGTTGATTGCAGAGTTATTAAAAGATGGACGAATCGAACTGAAAAAGGATATTAATGCAGTCGTAACATATCATGATCCATGTGATCTGGGTCGCAACACGGGGGTGTATGAGGAACCCAGGGAGCTTATTCGGGCGGTTCCAGGACTTGAATTCGTGGAGCTGCCTATGAACCGCAGATTTTCAATCTGCTGCGGTGGTGGGGGCAATGTAGAGATGACAGATCCGGAACTATCGGCCCAAATTGCCCAGATGAAGCTTGATTCCATAAGAGACGTGGGGGCTGAAATGGTCATAACCGGTTGTCAGCAGTGCGTGCGGACCATGACGACCAGGGCCCGCAGGCAGAAGATCGACTTAGAGGTGAAAGACCTGACAGAACTCGTGGTGGAGGCCATGGGCTAAG
>JAIOSR010000375.1 GCA_021107495.1 Desulfobacterales bacterium
CCACTGTTTGTGCCGGAGATGAGTTTCAATATCTGGAATGCCTTTTTTACCGAAGGGGCCTGATATTTTAAGGTCATTGTTCACTCCAATGAACATTTTTTAATATTTTATATTTTTTAATCGCTCATTGTCAACATTGATTATGGTTGTATCCACATTGATATAACTAATTTTACCTAATTTTTTTGCTTGACAAGGTAACAGAATATGCTATTTTTATTTTAGGAAAAGTTCATAATAGTGAACCGTGAACCTGACCATCTGAATAATTGCCAAACAAATATTACACTAAGGGGCAGCGAATTTGACCCGGAAAGCAGCACTCGTTATAGGCGGCGGAATCGCCGGTATTCAGGCCTCCATAGACCTGGCAAATATGGGCATTCAGGTCTATCTGGTTGAGAAAAACCCGAGCATTGGGGGCAGAATGGCCCAATTGGACAAGACCTTTCCCACCAATGACTGCGCCATGTGTATCCTGGCCCCAAAGATGATCGAATGCGCCAACCATGAAAATATCCGGCTCCTGACCTATTCCGAATTAGACGAACTCACAGGCGACGCCGGAAGATTTAAGGCCAAAATAACAAAGAAGGCCCGCTTCATAGAAGAGGACAAATGCGTGGGGTGCGGTGAATGCGCTGAAAAATGTCCTACAAAGGTGAATGATGATTTCAATGCGGGCCTGGGTAAGAGGAAGGCGATCTACAAATTTTTCCCCCAGGCAGTCCCATCCACCTATGTTATTGACCCTGATTACTGCCGGACCCTTAATGGGAAAAAATGCGGTGTCTGTGAAAAGATATGCAAGGCCAAGGCCGTAAATTACGAGCAGAAGGATGAGGTCCTGACTATTGAAATAGGAGCCGTGATTCTGGCTTCCGGATTTGATCTCTACAACGTGGCCCCCCTGACCGAGTACGGTTGGGGAAAGATTAAGAATGTCCTTACTGCCATGCAGTTTGAGCGCATGATCTGTGCATCCGGTCCCACGGGCGGACATTTGAAACGCCCGTCCGACGATAAAGAACCGGAACGACTGGCCTTTATTCAATGTGTGGGATCAAGGGATATCAGACACAAGAGGTATTGTTCCGCGGTATGCTGCATGCATGCCACAAAGGAGGCCATCCTGGCCCATGAACACTGCCCGGGGCTTTCATCAACCATATTTTATATGGATATGAGGGCCGTGGGAAAAGGTTTTCAGGAATATGTCCAGAGGGCCAAGGACCAGTACGCCGTGGAATATATACGCGCAAGACCGGGCCGGGTGACCGAGAATGAGGAAAATCAAAATCCGGTTATCCACTACGAGGATACGGTAAACAGGGAATTCAGGGCCGAAGAATTCGACATGGTGATACTCTCCCAGGCCCTTGTGCCGGCCGAAAGCAACCGCTCAATCGCCGAAAAACTGAATATAGGGTTGGATGAGTTCGGATTTGTTTCCAACCCGCAAGGGATGGCCAACCCCTTCGGCACATCGAGAGCAGGTGTGTTTGGATGCGGTTTTTGCCAGTCTCCCATGGATGTCCCCGATTCTGTTGTCAGGGCTTCGGCAGCGGCCTCCAAGGTGGCTGAAGTGCTTGCTAGTGCTTAGGTTGAGTGGTTCAACGTTCACGGTTCACCGTTGAAGGGTACTGATTGTTCTGATTTCCATAAGGACCATGTCTCATAATAAGGACGACATGCACATTTCTTCCAATAGGTGAAAGAGGCTAATCTGGGTATTGTGCTGTAAAGTGAGGGATGTCAGCATATTCTAACCTTTGAACCTTGAACCAGGAACCTTGAACCGATCACTTTAGTTAGAAGTAATTAACAGGAAAAAAGTCGATGTCGGTAAGAACAGGTGTATTTATCTGCCACTGCGGCACAAACATAGGCGGGATAGTCAACGTGCCCGAGGTAGTGGAGTATGCACGAACCCTGCCCAATGTCGCCTTTACCGAGGGGAACCTCTACACCTGCTCGGAAGACGGTCTTTCCTCTATCAGAAAAAACATCAAAGAGCATGATCTGAACCGTGTGGTTGTGGCCTCGTGTACACCGCGAACACATGAAATCCTCTTCAGACAGAACTGCGAACTGGCCGGGCTCAATAAATACCTGTTTGAATTTGTTAATTTAAGGGAGCACTGCTCCTGGGTCCACATGGACGCGCACGATGATGCCACACTAAAGGCAAAGGACCTGGTCCGCATGGGGATTGCCAAGGTCAGTCTATTGACACCCCAGGAAGATCTGTCCACAGACGTAATACGGGCATGTCTAATCATTGGCGGTGGTATTTCAGGTCTCTCCGCCTCCCTGACCCTGGCCAACCAGGGGTATCATGTAGCGCTAATCGAAAAAAATGACAGATTAGGCGGCCTTTTGAAAGACATAAACAGGGTCTTTCCCTCAAATGAGCCCTCTTCGCACCTGTTGGATCCCTTGATCAATTCCTCATCAAAACACCAAAATATAGATGTTTATCTTGAAGCGGAATTGACTGATGTGAAAGGTTTCATCGGCGATTTCACTGTGACACTAAGTCAGGATTCAAAGACAAAAGAGCTGAAGGTTGGTACCATAATCGTATCCACGGGCGCGCAGGAACTGAAGCCGGCTGGAAGCTTTGGTTATGACCGGTTTGATAACGTCATGACCCAGCTCGAATTCGAGCAGAGATTCAAGTCGGACTTTGATGGCCTGAACCGGGTAGTTATGATTAACTGCGTGGGAGCACGCATGGAAGAAAGAAAATATTGCGGCAGATTCTGCTGTATCACCGGCATAAAAAACGCCGTTTTATTAA
Source organism: Desulfobacterales bacterium (assembly GCA_021107495.1). Classification (GTDB taxonomy): domain Bacteria; phylum Desulfobacterota; class DSM-4660; order Desulfatiglandales; family Desulfatiglandaceae; genus JAIOSR01. The sequence continues at coordinate 2,804 of JAIOSR010000375.1, forward strand.
AAGAGGCCAATCCCGGGGCAGAGATAAGTATATTGCAGAGGGATATTATGGCCTGCGGAAAGGTATTTGAGGACTATTACCGAACCGCACTCGAGATGGGTATCAGATTCATCCGCTATAATGTAGACCGGCCTCCCGATATAACGGGTTCGGATAATGTGGCCGACAAGGTCAGGGTCTACCATGAGCTTATGGGAAGGGATATTGAGATAGATGTGGATGCGGTGCTTCTGACAACACCCCTGATACCGGGAGAGGATAACCAGCAACTTTCCAGGATAATGAAAATACCTGTTGGAAATGACGGATATTTTTTAGAGGCCCATCAGAAACTCAGGCCGGTTGAATTCCCTTCGGACGGTATCTTTCTCGCCGGATGCGCTCGTTATCCTACCGATATATCGGAATGCATTTCCCAGGGTTATGCTGCCGCTACCAAGGCGGCGATACCCATGGCCCGGGGACTGGTGATCACCGATGCATTTACCTGCGAGGTGGATCCATCGAGATGCTCCGCCTGCGGCAGATGTGTGGAGATCTGTCCGTTCGGGGCCATAGACTGGGCCGATTGGAGGGACATGAAAGGAGAAACCGGGAGTGTGGCCATGGTAAACCCGACAGAGTGCAAGGGCTGCGGGTTGTGCTCTTCTTCATGCCTCAGCAGCGCTATAACGCTAAAAGGCTTCACCGATGAAGAAATATTGGCCATGGTTAATACTGTTTGACAGACAGCCCCTTAATTAATGTCCATCCATAAATAACCAATTTCTGGATGGAGCTTTAAGCGGTCAGCAATCAGCCAACACCTTGTTTTTAATGTCTTTTGCTGAAAGCCGAAAGCTGATGACTGATAGCGCGAATCCAAAAACGTTAGTTTCTGGATGAGCACGAGGTAAACAAGGAAAATTGAAAGAAAAGAACGAAGACCTTAACCCAGACATGCCTGCCTTAGACCTGAAAGCGGAAGTTGAGAAGCTTTTGCATGATAACAAGCTCAATCTCTGTTTTGAGTGCGGCAAATGTTCTGCTGTCTGCCCCATGCTCGATTTTTACGGGGAATATAATTACGACAGATCCCCGCGGGGCGTTGTTGAGCGTCTGTCGCTCGATCCCGAAAAAATTGAAGACGAATCATTATGGTATTGTCTGACTTGCCAGGCATGCACTTTTTTCTGTCCTTCCGGGATTGATTTTCAAAGCTTTATGACAGATTTGAGGGAGTTGTTATTGAAGAACGGGTTCAAAAAGCATGCCTTCTTTTGCTCTGTCTGCGGCAGGTATTTTATGCCAAAAAAGGAACTTGAATATATTAAGAAAATCCTCGATGGGAAAAAATCCTGCGAGTATATGTATGTATGTCCCGAGTGCAGGAAAAAGGATTATGCCGAAATCCTGCACAGGGTGGCTCACTGGCCGAAACAATCGATTAAGAAAGCTTAACCCCCGATTGTGCGTTTTCGCTCAATTGTGGTAGAATGAATACAGATCTTATAAACTTTTTGTCCCATTTTCAAAAAGGCATTTTTTTAGAAAGGAGAAGATTATGGCAATAGACACGGAAAAACTGTCAGGAGCCGAGAGCCTGCGAAAAACCAGGACCTATGGCAAGGTAAGGTGTCACAATCCCAGTTGCATGGAAAGACTTCAACCCCCTGCCGGGGCCGATCATATCAAATGCCCCACCTGTGGAATGGAGTATCGCATCTACTGGGTTAACCCCAATCTTCCTCGAATACGGGGCCCGGTTTGGGATGTAAACCGTAAATTAGCGGAAGACAAGCTGGCCAGTATAAACAAATCAAAATCTAAAAAGGCTGCAAAGAAGGGAGGGGACTAAAATGGCATTGGATAGAAAGATAGCATATATTGATCTCTCCACGGGAGAAATTGAAATAAAACCAATCCCGCTCGATGTGAGGAAAAAATTCCTGGGCGGGAGGGGGCTGGATGCGTATCTGCTTTATAACAATAAGGAGCAAGGCTGCGACCCCCTGGCTCGCGGTAACACTCTAATGATCAGCGGCGGTATCCTGACCGCGACCTGTGCTTCAGCTACCGCCAGGACACATGTCATGGCCAAGTCCCCGCTAACCGGATTGTTAGGCAGCGCCAACATGGGGGGATTTTTCGCCCCTGAGATGGCCTGGGCCGGTTTTCATCATCTGGTCATAAAGGGCAAGGCGGAAAAGCCGGTTTATCTCTGGATTCACAACGGTGAAATAGAGATACGGGATGCCGCCAACCTGTGGGGTAAAACCACCACGGAAACACAGTGGGCCATAAGAGAAGAACTGGGTGATGATGAGATCAAATCCGCCGTTATCGGGCCTGCCGGTGAGAATCTGGTAAGATTTGCAAATGTGATGACGGGGATCAAGAATTCCGCGGGCAGAACCGGGATGGGATGCGTCATGGGGTCAAAGAACCTCAAGGCCGTGGCCGCCAGGGGAACCATGGATATAAAAATCGCACATCCTGTTGACGCCCTGGAATACAACAAACGATTTATCAATCAGATCACGAGCGCCAAGGTCAACCAAACCCAGGGAACCCTTGGCACGCCTTTTATCTGGGGTGCAACAAATTCCTGGGGCGGGATCAGAACCAGGAATTTTCAGTATAACCAGTGTGAAAATGCCGATGATATCGAACCCGAGCGGATTGATGAAATCTGTGAGGAGACCATGGGGCCTTATCACATGACCGGCTGCTTCGGGTGCCAGGTCCACTGTCGCGCACAGTACAAAATTCCTTCAGGCCCCTATGCCGGAAAATATGATGAAGGGCCGGAATACACCTCCCAGGGGGCATTTGGAGGAGAGCCGGACTGCAAAAATGCCGTTACCGTATTGACCGGTAATCACTTAGTTGACCAGTATGGCATGGATAACCTTGAGACCGGCAGTCTTATCTCCTGGGCCATGGAGCTCTATGAACTGGGAATAATTACCAGCAAAGATACGGACGGCCTGGATTTGAAGTTTGGTAATGACGAAGCGCTTCTCGAGATGATAACACGAATCTGTTATAGAGACGGGTGGCTGGCTGATACCTTGGCGGACGGAGGTATCCCGGCATCAGAGAAGATAGGAAAGGACTCATTCAGTTATCTTATCCAGGTCAAGGGCATGAGCAACCTGCACTCGGACGAGAGGGCGACACCGGCGCTTGCACTTAATATAGCCACAGGTTCAAGGGGTTCCGACCACCTGAGAAGCCGGCCTGCCATTGATCTCTATCATTTGCCGGAGGAGGTCCTGAGAAAAATCTACAGCAACCCGGTTCCTTATGACGGTCCTTTGAGTTCGGAACACACGTCTTATGACGGCAAGCCATGGATGGTTTTCTGGCAGGAAAACTGTTACATGGGCGTGGATTGCCTTTGTATCTGCAAGTATCATACGACGTTCTTAGGTGCGACTCTTCCAAATTTTGAGGACTGGACAAAGGTGATCTATTACAATACCGGACTCGATATGACCCCCAAGGAGATCTGGGACGTGGCGGAAAGATGCTACAATATAGAGAGACTCTTTAACCTGAGGGAAGGACTGCAAAGAGAGGATCTCAAAAAAGGCGACACGCTGAATCACCGGTATTATGACGAACCGTGCAGACGCGGGGCGATCGATGTTATCGGTGCCACGATAGATAGAAAAAAATTCAAAAAGATGATTGATGAATACTACGGTCATCACGGCTGGGATGAAAACGGCGTTCCCACACCGGAAACGCTTAAGAGGCTCGGGCTGGATCAGGAGCCGTCCCACCTGCTTTGATTTCGTATTGTTTAGGAAAATAATTTTGCATTCAAAAACATTTTTTTGAAGATTATATGTGGAAGGAGAAAATAAATGGAGAAAGTCCTGATGATAAATTACCAGAAGTGCACCGGCTGCCGGCTGTGTGAACTTGTATGTTCGGTAATGCATGATGGGGTTAGTAACCCTGCTCGGAGTAGGATTAAAGTAATGAAATGGGAGGCTGAAGGCCTTTATATTCCCATGTCCTGCCAGCAGTGCGAGGATGCACCCTGTATGAACGTATGCCCGGTGAAGGCCATATCCCGTGACGAGGACCTGGGTTTCGTGATGGTCGATTATGTTATATGCATCGGCTGCCGCTCATGCGTGGCCGTTTGTCCTTTCGGCGCCATGAATTATAATTCCATCGACAAAAAGGTTTTCAAGTGTGACCTTTGCGGTGGTGACCCACAGTGTGTAAGGTTCTGTGAGGTAAATGCCATCGAGTATGTTGACGCCGATCGTCTAAGCACTTTCAAGAAAAAGGACGCGGCAGAAAGATTGTCCGTTGCACAAAAGGAGGCCGGGGCGTTACAGGCGGCCATTTGATTAATATCCCGGGTCAGTCTTGTCTAAAATAGGTTTTAGTTTTGGAAAGGGCTTTGACTCAAAACCTTTTCAAATCATTAGACGAATAAAATCCCCCCCGACCCCCCTTTACAAAGGGGGGGCCAGAAAATCCCCCTTTTTTAAAGGGGTATTTAGGGGAATTTTTTCCGCCAGGCGGGCAGTCCTGAACCTCTGGACTCCTATTATTTTGTTTGAAATAAAGGCCGAGACATAAAAGTGGAAATGAATAAGATTGAATTACTTTCAGTTGGTGTAGACGTTGGAAGTGCAACAAGTCATTTAGCTTTTTCAAATCTTATATTAGAAGAAGATACAAAATCTCCATCCCGTCGTTACCAAATTCTGGAAAGAAACATAATTTATGAAGGGAGAATAATAAATACGCCACTATTGCATGATGATACAATTGATATCGAAAAATTGTCCGATTTTTTCCGGGAAGAATATAAACGAGCAGGGATTGATCCTGGAGATATTCAAAGTGGCGCGGTTATTGTAACCGGAGAAACGGCTAAGAAACAGAATGCAAAACAGATAGTAGAAGCGCTGTCCAATGGGGCGGGAGATTTTGTCGCAGCAACTGCAGGGGCAAATTTTGAAAGTTTGATTACTGCAATGGGTTCGGGCGCAGTAGCCAGGTCAAAGGATTACAATAAAACAATATTGTCTTGCGACATTGGTGGAGGAACCTCAAACATTGCCATATCAAAAAATGGAGAGGTTCTATCTACAAGTTGCATCTCCATAGGGGGCAGATTGCTTGCCGTAAATTCTGAAGGAAACATTTGGAGGATTGATGAACCTGCAATGAAGCTCATGAAACAGATTGGGTTGAATTACAAAATCGGGGATCAAGTTTCAAAAGAGGATATTGACAAGATAGCAACAAGGTTTGCCGAGGTATTAATTGAGGTAATTACCGGCCCTGCAACTTCCTTTTTGGCCAAACAGCTCATGATGACGGATGATCTGATTTTTCCTGATAAAATTGATGAGTATTCGTTTTCAGGAGGTGTCGCAGAGTTGATGTATGGGGGTAATGGCAATTACGACGATATGGGGCGGGCTTTGGCCGACAAAATAAATTCTTTGACACCCAAATTAGTTTCCCCGGTTTTAGAGCCCAAAAACAAGATCAGGGCAACTGTCATTGGGGCAGGCGCATATTCGTTGTCCATTTCCGGTTCCTCCGGATTCATGGATGATAAGATTTCATTTCCCATAAAAAATGTCCCGGTACTCAGAGTGGATGTTGATGAATCACAATTAGGTGTTGAACACGTCATATCACAGACAAATGCCTCATTTAAAAGATTCGATTTAGACGAAGGCGAAGAAATTGTTGCATTATATTTCAAGGATCCGGTTAAGGTCTATTATCCCGACTTAGAGTTATTTGCAAAATCCATTGAAGCCGCTCTTCCTAATTCCATCGATAAAAAAATACCAATTATTCTGATCTTTGAAAAGGATATAGCATGTAGTGTGGGAAACGTTATTCGACGGGAAACCGCTCTGAAAACAAATTTGCTGTCCCTGGATGAATTAGTCTTGAATGAAGGAGATTGGATCGATATTGGTGAACCATTGGTTGACGGTCAAGTTTTTCCCGTTACCGTAAAATCGCTTGTTTTCAACAGGAATTAGGTTACATACTTGACCTTTTTTTGGTTTTCCCGCCCTGCCCTCCTTTTATCCTCCCTATTCCCCAGGCGCTTCTCCTCGCAGGAGTGACGGCCTTGGAGACTTTTTACGAGTTCATCTATTTTAATTGCAAAAGCAGTTAAACCCAATAAGCGGGTTATGAAGTCTTTTCTTCGATTCCAGGTCTCCAGGCCTGGTCATTTCAAAGGGTTACGGACGG
>JAIOSR010000359.1 GCA_021107495.1 Desulfobacterales bacterium
ACTTATCATTCAAGCTGATGTTGAAAAATTTTGCTTATCGTATCATACAGCCTTGAATCACGTGAAAAGCTAAAGATTACTAATCCAATTCTCGAGAACACCTGCGGGTATCAGTAAAGAGCGGAAGAAAACTCTCCCTGGGTTAAGAGAACATGACGGTTACACTTGATATTTTTTCGTTCAAGGGGAGGAACATTCATCTTTTCGAAATCTTCCCATACCAGCGTTTTAAAAACCCACCTGCTTTGCCGATTTTTATCTTAATATTACCAATGGCTTCCTTTCGATAGGATTCCCGATTAACCATTGTTTTTCTGTTCGGTCTCTTATGGGTAGCATGGTTCCTTGCAGGGGGTGGTGGCTCGTCTCGTGATTCGCCCTTTTTTGCATCGAAAGAGATTTTGGCACCCGTTTCGCAACGGTATAAAACATGGCTCGGGCAGTAATATTCGGTTTTATCCCATTGAGGCAATTTGTTAAGGTGTTCCAAGAACTCCCTCTTCAAGAAGCCGGGTTTCTCGATCTCAGACGGTCCAATGACCAAAACGTTTCCTATGATGAGACATTTTCCCGCTTTAAGAGCGGACAGACCGGCATGGGATTCCCAACGCAATGTTCCATTGCCGCTTTCGATAATCTCATGTTGAGCCAGTTTATAGGACTTATTCTCCGTCATATGACAGGTGTTCCTTTGTCAAAGGGGTTAAGACCTGGTCAGCGTGGAATGACAACATAGTCATCTTCGTAGATTCCCTTTTCGGCCGTCGTATGGCAGGCAGAACAGTTGGATAATGAACCGATAGAATCCCGCACTAACACTTTCGGAGGAACCTCATGGTGCTTTTCCTGAATATAGGGGATCTGGGTAATCCTCAAGGGTGTTCGATCTCCCAGGCTTCTCATGATCTTTACAGCCCGTTTTGCCGAGGAATATTCTGCGGCATTCGCCTTAAGGTATTCAGCAATCACCTTTTTTGACTTTGGATCAAGCTCGATGGCCTCTCCGTAATGATCTTCAAGTCCGAAAAGGATTTTATCCCATGATCCCGATGGTAACAACTCGGGCTGATATGTGAAATGACAACCCCCGCATTCCTCGATGTACGTTGGGTTATTTACTGGTGTTAAATAGCGCTTCTTATAATTCTTGGAATTATTCCGATACCTTTTTTGATATCGCCTCTTTTTTCCCTGTCTATCATGATCATCATCATGGTCATCATCGTCATCCCAGTTGCTTATCTTTTGGTACCACCTCTTTTCTTTATATCCATGATGATCAGCCACGGCCATATAGCATGCCCCATTTGCCACCAATAAAAATGTCACCCAAAAAATAATCCATTTTCGCGTTCTAGTCATATAATTCCCCTTTCAGGTCATGTATTACAGGACTAATAATTTATCCAATTCCTCAACATCAACCGCCACTCCTTCCTTTACCTGAATGCAGTCGGCCCTTAAAAAGGATAGCATTTTGGCAAGAAGAGAGGCGGGTCTTGTTTTGACAGGGTTAACAGAGTATAGAGAGGTTTTTTAGGTAAGTCGGTAGAGATCGGACTATTCCATAATCATAAAGTGGAGAGACAAAACCCTTATGGATATGGTTCTGGGGATGATAATCAGCAAAAATAAATTTGATGAACGTTGTATCATGGACTTTTACATTACCAATCGAGGTGGAAGAAACCGTTGATTTAAGTGTTTGTCCATCTTCGACATTACAGCTTTTACAATGAGGACTTGCATGGTGACTATGGAATGGTGAATTTTCGTTTGCATCTATTTCATCTTGAAGACCAAACGAGCAGGGTCCTATGCACAAGCACGCCTCAGTCATAACACCGCTCATGAAAATACCTGGCAGGAAAAACAAGATTATTAATATGCTGAGTATTTTTCTTTTTACCATAACCATTTTAGTTGGATTCACAAATTAATATTAATAATACAGTATCATTAGCTTATTTGCCTATCAAGACAAAACGCCTAATGTTAGGTTGTGATCGTCTTAGCCTTCATCGAACGATAATATTCTTGCATGATAATGAAATTTCATCAAATTTCAGTATACCATACCATTTGTTGACTATTTTATAACCCTAAAATTGAGTCTTGTTTCCCTTCTTTTTTGGTTTGCCGGGGCTCAAGTGGGGATGCGGGGTCAGCCCTTGAATCAGGACGATTTTGTGTTTATTCAGCATGGGGTCAAGTCTCCGTTTGACTCTTGTTCAAAACTACTAAAAGTCAACCGGAGACTTGACCCCTTTTTCTTCCAGATTCAGAAACAGAAATTCCTGGTTGAAGCCAACCGCGGTCAGATACAGGTGCCCGAAAAATTCAGCAATTGCTCCCATTTCACTTGTGGAGCCCTTCTTGGGCGTCAAGAACGTTATGAGCCGCTGCTTAATTGTCGCCAGGTCGGTACCTGCTGCTCCCTCACAGATGGAAACAATGCTGGCATCAATGTGAGTCGTGATTTCGTAGTCACGTGCGGGTATGTTGATGAAATGGAGATGGTTACCATCATCCAGTTCTCTGCACTCAGAGTCAAAAATATTGCTTTGAAAGGACATAGCACTGTATCCCGGGTGCCTCGTGTCGCATGGCTACTGCACCGAAATCTCAAAAAATTATCAGCTTATTCAGACGATCTCTTTGGCCCAACGCCTTGTGTCAGCGGGTGCATGTTACTTGCGATCCGCTGAACACAAATGTTATGTGCCGGTTTTGGAATTAATTTGTTCTTACTTTTGGGTTACACAAACCAAGTAATACAGTAGGTATAAACATTAATATAGAAAAAAGCGATGACATTTTTATGTTAATGATAAAATCCCTCAAGCCTACGGACGGATATATAAAGTAATTACCAATTGCTATTGAATAATAGATAAATATGCTAATCAATATCGGGGCAAATATTAGTGTCATATACTTCTTTAAAACTGATCGTTTTTGTCGTTTTAGGTAAAATATTGTAAATGTGATACCAGTAAAAATTAATAATCCACCAAATATTGAAAGGATTTTCCATGAAAAATTTTCTGTATCATCTATGTAATTAGATAATGAGAAGGCAAATCCAAATATCAAACCTGCGGCTGCTCCTAAATATAAAAGCAAAATATCTTCGCTACGATTAGAAGATGTCAAATAAGATAAACAAGATATCAAAAAGAAAGATAGGACAAAAACTATCCAATTTATAAAGAATATTTTTAATTTCCGAAAAGATTTTACAGATAATTTTGACATAACACTTAAAATCACTTCTTATTTAGTGGGTTGCACATAACAATGATTAGATGGTTTCTCTATAACACCCCTGATTCTTTCGATCGCGTCATAACACCCTGCACCAAAAAATACCATAAAATCATTGATTTCTTTATGTTAGGGCAATTTTTTCGATTACTCGGGGTTATATATGGTTTCTGCATAACACGCCGCCCTTACA
>JAIOSR010000302.1 GCA_021107495.1 Desulfobacterales bacterium
GGCCTCTGTACCGGTTCACGCAGTTCGGAACGGGGCAAGGCTGATAATCATTAATCGGGATGAAACACCCCTGGATTCCCAGGCGGATCTGGTGGTTCATGATTCTGTTTGCAGGGCATTAGGACAGATGGTCAATTGATATGATTTTTTCATTGAAGCATTTAACGAATTGGAATATATTTTAAAAAAATTATCTTATAACTTCTTTTGCTGATTATAGACATCTGTCAATTGAGAATTTTTTGAGAGGTTGTCTGCATTTTATTTCGAATATTCAGCAAAGGAATTGGACCTTTTGGAGAAAAGCATGTTGCGAATAGGTTTTGTGGGTTGGCGAGGCATGGTTGGATCGGTCCTCATGGGCCGGATGAATGAAGAACAGGATTTTAAGGGATTTGAGGCGATCTTTTTCACCACCTCAAATGTTGGTGGAAAAGGCCCTGATGTGGGGCTTGATATCCCACCGCTAAAAGACGCGTACGACATAGAACTCCTTTCTTCGCTGGATATCATAGTGACCTGTCAGGGTGGGGATTACACCAAAAAAGTATACCCTGATATCAGGGCGCACGGCTGGAAAGGCTATTGGATTGACTCGGCCTCTGCCCTGCGCATGGATGACGACAGCATTATTAACCTTGATCCTGTTAACAGATCCGTTATCGACTCCGGTCTGTCATCGGGTATAAACACATATGTGGGGGGCAACTGTACTGTCAGCCTGATGCTCATGGCCCTCTCGGGTCTGTTTGCCGAAGGTGTTATTGAATGGATCTCCTCTATGACCTACCAGGCGGCATCCGGTGGAGGCGCAAAACACATGAAGGAACTTATCGCCCAAATGGAGGTCCTCGGCAGCACGTCCAAGGCCCTTTTGGAAGATCCTGCATCAACTGCCATTGCCATCGATGATGTTGTAACACAGAAAATGAGAAGCGAAAATTTTCCCCTGGAAAATTTCATGGCACCCCTTGCAGGGAGTCTTATACCGTGGATAGACTCGCCCATGGAATCGGGACAGACCAGAGAGGAGTGGAAGGGATTTGTTGAAACCAACAAGATCCTGCAAACAAAAACCCCTATTCCAGTGGATGGCGTGTGCGTTCGTGTGGGCGCCATGCGGTGTCACAGCCAGGGCCTGACCATTAAACTTGTCAGGGATGTTCCCATTGACGAGGTCTCGGAAATGATTAAAACGGGCAACCAGTGGGTTGAACTGGTGCCGAATGATAAGGAATCAACCCTGCGGTCATTGACCCCTGCCGCGGTCAACGGCACGCTGACTGTTCCCGTAGGCAGATTAAGAAAGATGCTCATGGGACCTGAATATGTGGCCGCTTTTACCGTTGGGGATCAGCTTTTGTGGGGGGCCGCGGAGCCCATAAGAAGGGTTTTGCTTATTATAATTGAGCATTTGTCCTAGGAGGCTGTCCGAGAATAGACTTCTGCGACGACCGGCTGTAAAGATCGAGGATCTGCGTTGGCAAACCCAAAACGCCCTCAATGTAGGCTACTGCTACGTTTCCGGCCGTTTTGGGCTTGCCGCCTTGCCCTCAAAATTTTCGCTCGGTCTCGCTACGAAGCCATTCTCGGACAGCCTCCTAGTTTCCAATATTGACAAAATGTGTTGAGTGAATAGAATAGGACCACATATCTTTTATGCCATGCGGAAGTGGAAAGCTCACTGGTGGGGCTCCCGGACTTCAAATCCGGTGTATCGGGCTAAAACCTCGATAGGTGGGTTCGATTCCCATGCACTTCCGCCAATACTCTATGGTAATTTTTTGAGGAATCAGCCCTCGCGGGTTGGTTCCTTTTTTTTGTTCCTCTTATCAGGCTGTTTTTGGGCCTTTTTCGTTTGCTGTCAAAAGGAATGTTCTGTATATTGCGGGCATCATAATATATCCTGCTTGGCGGTAGATCCGGCAATGCGTTTGCCTCGCTAGGGAACATAATTGAATTAAGGAGGTTCGTCATGTACAACATTGGTAAGGATGAATTGTTGATCAGGGTTTATAAATACGAACTGTTGCGTGGTGAGGAGAGGCTCCGTATTGATGTATGCGAGAGGGTTGGCGGCACTTCTCATCACAAGTTTATGGCCTTTCCCATCGGACTTCTTGGAAATCCTGAAAATGAATTTGTCGGTTTTGGCGAGACTGAAACAGAAGCTTTGAGAGGCTGTTTGAACCGGATAAAAAATATCTCCATAAAAGATATTTGTGAATATTCCATAAACAACCAGGAATCCGCTGAAGCCGAGGATTAAGCTTGTTATCAAGGGTATCCATGATGACCAAAAAAATCATTATTGCGACTTTTTTCCTGATAGCCGCCTGCTTTCTCTTGAATGGATGTCAATCGTTTGACGACGCATTCAAGCATGGAAAAAAGTCAAAACAGTTGAGGGCCGAAGATCTGTATAAACAGGGAGTCTCTTTTGCAACCTCCAAACATTACGACAAGGCCATAGAAGCCTTTAACAAGGCCCTGAAAGTAGATAAAAAATACGAAAATGCCTACTGGGGACGGGGCGTGGCCTCGGCAATGCAAGGCAGGCTTGATCAAGCCATAGCCGATTATGACAGGGCATTGGAATTAAATGCCTGTCACGCCTGGGCCTATTACAACCGGGGATGCGCCTGGCGCGACAAGGGAAATCATGCCAGGGCCATAGATGATTTTAGCAGGCACCTGGAAATAAGTCCCAGGGACGCCGAGGCTTACAACAAACGCGCTTATGCCTGGGCTAACAAAGGTGATTTACATAAAGCCTTAGCCGACGCTAAAAAGGCCTGCAGTTTGAAACCTGACAATGAAATTTATCAACTCTCCGTAAAAAAGTTCAATGCCATGATCAACAAAAAATAAGGGAGCACTAAGGAATAACATATGCGTGCACGTGCATTTTTGATTGGCTTTTTTATTTCTATCATTTTTATTCCATGCATAGTGAATGCTGCTAAACCAACTGGTGGTATCAGGCTGTTTTTTAAAGACCGCCAGGGGGTCGAAATCGGCTTTTATACAGGTAGTTATGCCCTCTTGATCGGGGTTTCCGATTACACGGATGATTGGCCGGATTTGGAAAGGATCCCTAATGAATTGCAAAAGGTCGAATCAGCATTAAAGCAACACGGTTTCCAGATAGATAAGGTATTAAACCCAACCGGTGATCAAATGAAAAAGGCGTTTGATCTGTTCATCCGCCTCTACGGTCATGACAAAAACAATCGATTGTTGTTCTTTTTCGCCGGGCATGGTTACACAGCAAGACAAGCCGGGAATAGCTATTTAGTTGCCTCAGATACCCCGAACCCTGCCAAAAATAGAAAGGCTTTTCTGCGCAAATCTCTCGACATGGGACAGATCCTCGGTTGGTCCCGAAAAATTGAAGCTAAACATACGCTTTTTTTGTTTGATAGCTGTTTTGAAGGAACTGTTTTCGAGCCGGAGATACTGAGAAATCCACCATATATTTCACCTGATACATCACAACCGGTCCGTCAGTTTATTACCGCAGGAAGTAACGGCGAGAAAGTCTCTGCCCAAAGTGCCTTTGCTTTTTTCATAGTAAAGGCCTTAAAGGGAAAAGCGGATTTAAACGGTGACGGATATATTACCGGAACCGAGTTGGGGATGTATCTCCACAAAAAGAAGTTGGACTTCGGTGCAGAACAAACACCTCAATATGGCAGGATCAAGGACCCTTTATTTGATCAAGGCGATTATGTTTTTCAGATTCTTACTTCTTCCAAAGATGAAACTTCCCTGTTGGCTTCTCAGACATCAAATCCTGAAATCGATATGTGGGAACTGGTAAAAAAATCCAAGGATATTAGAGAGATAAAAGACTTTCTGGCCACTTTCCCAGATGGACAGAAGTCTAATGCCGCCCGGTCAAAGCTAAAAAAAATGGAGCGGCTGGCGCTCTTTGACAAAGGGAAGTCTTGTTATGATAGTCAGGATTATCAGGGGGCCTTGAAATGGTTTCAAAAGGCTGCTGAAAAAGGAAATGCAGCTGCTCAAAATTATATCGGTCTCATTTACCATGAAGGAAAAGGGGTAAAAAGGGATACAGCGGAAGCGTTAAGGTGGTTTCAGAAAGCGGCTGACCAGGGGCACGCAGGCGCTCAAGGGCATATGGCCCGTATAAAAAATGATCTGGAAAAGGGATCCTTCTTTGATAAAGGCCTGGCATATTATGAAAACAAGGACCTTCAGGAGGCATTGAAGTGGTTTCAAAGGGCCGATGAAAAGGGGCATCCCCGGGCTCAAACGTATATCGCCCTTATTAACGATGCACGGGAGGAGAAGAAGAAAGAAGAAAAGAGGAAAGA
>JAIOSR010000096.1 GCA_021107495.1 Desulfobacterales bacterium
ACATCTCAATAATCTCATCTTCTATTGAGATTGCATCCGCGGAAATTATCCTGACATCGCTTGCACCAAGCGCAATGGCCTCTTTTTTGAGCCTGAGAAGGTGATCGTTAACCCCATTGGCTAACTTCGTATCCCAAACACCGCGTTCAATCATAAAAAAGGATATCCCTGGCTCCTGCCGTCTTTAAAAGCCTAAAATGTTACATAAAGTGATCGGTTCAAGGTTCAACGCGTAGCGCAGGCGCTTGCGACGCATGAGGTTATAATCTATTGAAATCCATCAGCCATACAAGTTAAAAGCGTCTAAAGTGATGTAAAGTTCATAAAGTTATGGAGTCGCTTTGCTCTGATGTTTTAATATAATTGACAGAATTCCTAAACTTTAGTTCACTTCAAACTCTTGCAGTTTAAAAGTGAAACATGCGTGTCGTTTCTACCGAGGTATCATTCTTTTGATATCAGACAGTTAGGGCACTTTAACCGTGAACCGTGAACGTTGAACCGCTTAACACAGGTGTTACAGAAAAGGCATCAAGGCATCCTGTAGACCACAGAATTAGTGTTCATGCCTGCCCCGACAGAAGCAAAAACGGCAATATCCCCGGAATGTAATTTATGGTTATTCAATCTTCCTCGCTGTAACAGATCAAAAAGTGTAGGCAAAGTTGCAACCGAACTGTTCCCTAACCAGGAAATTGTCATGGGCATAATATTCTCAGGGATATCTTTTATCTTATACAACTTAAACAACCTTTTCAATATGGCCTCATCCATCTTTTCATTGGCCTGGTGTATCAAGAGTTTCTTCACATCCGTTAATGTGACCCCGGCCTTCTTAAGACTCTGCATTACGACTTCAGGCACAGTCTTGACTGCATACTTATATATCTTGTGCCCATTCATTTTGATGAACACTTCATTCCCGTCGTTATGTGGATTATAGGTCTTGCCGGCCCATAATAAATATGCATGTTCAAGGGTATCAGATCTCGTGACATGTGAAAGGATTCCGACATCCTTATCCGTTGCTTCAACCAGGGTGGCTCCGGCTCCATCAGCGTATATCATACTGTCCATGTCATGGGCATCCGAAACCCTTGACAATGACTCTGCACCAATAACAAGGACCTTCTTTGCGTCACCCGACTTTATGAAATAATCAGACAAAACCATGCCCTGCAGCCAGCCGGGACAACCAAAAGGGATATCAAATGCAACGGTATAGGGATTTTCTATCTTCAGCATGTGCTTCACCCTGGCGGCAATGCTTGGAACCATATTGACCCTTGTGCTGCCTGAGATCACATCCCCAAAATTTTGAGCGACTATTATGTAATCCAGATCTTCCCTGTCTTTGCCTTCTAACGCCTGCTCTGCAGCCAGAAAAGCCATATCAGACGTATTTAGCTTATCATTTATGTATCTCCTCTCACTGATACACGTTATTTCCTCCAACTTCTTAATGATCTCAACGTTAGGCCTATCAAGTTTTATCCCGTCCGCTCCATAAAAATCATGGCCGAGAAAATGATCGTTTGGTATTTCTACGGTCGGGATATAACTGCCGCTACCGGTAATAATTGCATTTGTCATTTTTAAATTACTGGTTCTCCTGTGAAATCGTTTTTATAAGATTTGTCTTAAAAAATCCGTAACTGCTCAGGTTGTCAGGTTCACGGTTCAAGCCCCATAGCATACCCTGCCAAGTCTGCGATATAAAGAGGTTTCACCTTATTTGATTTTTTTGAAAATTTCAAACCATATAATTAAATCCTTTGATTTTATCATAGACCATCCTTGTCTGATTATTTCTTATCAAAACCGTAATAGCTCAATAATTATCGGCGTTAATCCATAATGGCGACGCCGGTCGTTATTAAAGAGGTGCCTGTATAAATTCGAGTTCCCCAAATATTGAGCAGATACTCAAAACCCTTGACACCGCATATGCTGGCAGGTAATTTCAACGCTAAGAAAACACCCTTTTCTCCCATTTAAAACCAAGGGGACCGGATGCTGAAACTACTGGGCAAATGGCTCAAGATCTACGAAGGTGAAATCAGTCTGTTTCTTTGGTGCGCTATCCTTCTCTTCCTCATCCGCAGTTCAAATATCCTTTTTAATAATTTTGCAGAGACAGCCTTTCTGAAAAGGTACGGCGTAGAATACCTCCCCATCGTCTATATGATCAATTCCATATCCACTTTTTTTATCATGGGGTTCATGACCCCAGTCATGGCAAGGCTCCCGGGGAGCCGTCTTCTGACCTACATGCTTGTCTTTTGCGGGGTCTCCGTAGCAGGGCTCCGATTTGCCATCCCCCTGGGTATTGACCTGCTGTATCCGTTCCTGTTTATCCTCAAATCCCAGTATGAGGTCTTGCTCGGGCTCGTGTTCTGGAACCTGGCCAATGACCTTTTTAACATGAGACAATCAAAACGCCTGTTTCCCCTTATCACGGCAGGCGGGGTCCTTGGAGGAATCCTCGGCAGTTTCGGAACGCCGTTTCTGGCAAAGACTATTTCCCTGGACAACCTGATGTTCGCCTATTTAGGCACCACCATGTTAGGCGCTATTGCCGTAAAACGGATGGGGACACTCTTTCCCACCCTGCTCCTGTCCGGCAATAAGGCCAAAGATAAAAAATCTCGACCTTCCGTCATGGCGGAATTTAAGAAGGTCTGGCCCATGATCAGGGAGTCCGGTCTCGTGAGGATACTCATTTTGTTAACCTTCCTGCCTAACGTGGTCATCCCCATCATGAACTATCAGTTCAACTTTGCCATTGACCAGACTTTTGCCACTGAAGGAGGCATGATCAGATTCTTCGGTTACTTCCGGGGCGTGCTGAATGTCATCAGCTTGATTATCCTCCTGTTTGTGGGGAGGATATATGGTAGATGGGGGCTTCCTGTAGCCCTGATATTTCATCCCATAAATTATATGCTCGCATTCGCTTCCTTTTTGTTGCGGTTTGATATTTTTTCGGCCATGTATGCAAGGATATCCACCAATGTCTTGAGGACCACCATTAACAATCCTGCCAGGGCCGTGCTTGTCGGCCTTGTGCCGGCAACTTACCGCGCCGTTGTCAGGCCCTTTTTAAGAGGCACCGTGGTTGGGCTCGGGATACTCCTTGGCTCGGGCCTTATCATGATTTCCGAAGATCTTGTACACCCGAGGTTCCTCTCTGTTGCGGCGTGTCTATTTGTGGGAGGATGGATTACCACGACATTTTTTCTCAAAAAGAGTTATTCAAAAATCCTGCTGGACCTCATATCCAAGGATATGCTGGACCTGAAAACCATGGAAGAACATGATGTAGGTCATGTGTTTACGGACAAAAAGGTCAAATCCCAGCTCGTTCAAGCCTTTTTATCCGCACGTGGGAATGACTGCCTGTGGTATGCCCGCCTGCTGAAATCATTGGGCATGAAAGATCTCGATGCCCATATCCTGTCTGCATTAAAAGGACAGGATGACAGGACCAGAATCGATTTGCTTTCCCTGCTTTCTCCCGAGGCAGGCCAGGCCGCCATTCAGGTGTTCCTGGAATTATCAG
>JAIOSR010000140.1 GCA_021107495.1 Desulfobacterales bacterium
CTGGGGGCGCTCCACCATGTGATGATCCGAGGGATCGTGAAGTAAATGGGGGCAGCCCTTGATATTTTATAAATAATGGTATGCAAGCCTTCCAATCTGGAGGCTTTTGTTCTGATGGTGAATGGCGTGCCTGATTGTATGCTCAGCGCAGAACAGATATACGGAAAACATATTTTACTCGTCATCAGTCTTTTTGGAATAGGAAGTGAACTTGGAGGGCCTTTGCATTCTATATGACAAGATTACTCAAGAATTTCCTGCGTATCCTCTTTGAAAACGGCCCGAACTTCCAACCGTCCACCCAATGCCTCGACATATCTTTGAAGAGCGCCTATGGTGATGTTTGGCCGTCGCTCCAAACGGGATAAGGCTGCTTGTGAAATTCCCATTGAATTAGCTATGCGCTCTTGAGTAAATTTACGTGTTTCCCGAAGATGCTGAAGCCTGATGGCAGCCATTTTTTCCTTGGCCTTTCGCCTGATTTCAGCCCGTTTCTCAGGCGTAAACGCCTTTTTCATTACCTGATCCAGAGAATGCATGACTTCCCCCGCACTGTTAACTTTGAAATAATTCTTACTTATTGTTGTTAATACCCTGAATACCCTTCCTCTGTTCTTGAAGGTGAAACTCAAATATCCTGTCTGCCCGAACAATCAATCGTCTATATAAAGTTTTACCCTTTTTCCCTGACTTCTCTCCACCCACAAGGATAATCGCTTTCCTCTCCAAATCAAATGCGAATAGGCTCCTATAGACATGCCCTCCAAACCTTGTTCGCAATTCCTTCATATTTGGGAAGCGTGATCCCTTGACGTGGTCCACATAAGGACGGCCAAGTTGAGGCCCCATTATGCTGAGAACTTCCAAATTCGTTGCAATGGCTTGCTGATCCTTCACAGCAAGTTCAAGAAACCACATTTCGTATTCATCACTTAGGTTTACATTCCATGGCATACAATAGATATAACATAAAGGTTATAAACTGTCAACGGGATTTTAAGGATGAACAGGACCTTCTGTCTATCTTGTATCGAGTGAGTATAATCTTGATGTTGATGATCTATCCATCAAGGGTTCCTGCGGAACCATGTCGGCCAAGAGGTGGTTTTGTAGGAATAAAGCGCCGGTCCCCTTTTAATGTTTATCGTGTAAATCCCGTCAAAACTGTTTCTTTTGCACAATCCTTTCCTAATACGTTTCAACTTTTAGTGATATAACAAGGGAAGAATCGCGGGTACTATCGCCGCTTTTGAGTATTTCCCTTATTACCTCGTTGCTTCTTTGATCAGTGCCGCCGATTGTCACCCATCGGCCTAGAGGGGCCGACAGAACTGTCGAAGCCCTGGTGAAACGAACAACGTCTCTTCTGCCTCCCCGGCCCTCATGGGAGATCCTCGGGGTAATCTCAATTCGGGCACGGTTCCCCATGACTATGGGCGTGACCTCCATACCGGTTTCGATCCTTCTTAAAACCACCGTATCCACATAACCGCCATATCGCCGGGAGAGGTAAGTCCATCTCTGCCTGTAAGGGACTTCCTTTCCTGCTAATATATAAGCCTCGCTTCCGGACATGGTGATAATAGAGTATTCGGATGTCCTTTTCTGGCAATTGTTTCTATCCTTAAGGCGGACATCCACACCGTCTCCCCTTTTCCCGCCGGTGCCCACACTCCAGTGCTTCCCCGACGCACGGCCTTTCGCGGAAACCGAACGGCCCTCTATTGAATCGACCTCATCAAATCTCACGCTGATCTTTACCTGTTTGCTCGCCTTGTCAAAGTCCGCCAGAAATGCACGTACTTTCCGTATGGATTCTTCATCGTCCGTAACAACCAGGGAATTGGTTCGAGGGTCTGCCGTTACCGTGCCCTCTTGGGAGAGCATGTTTTCCACGACAGGCAGCACCTCGGTGGCCACCCTGAATTTCAGGCGAAGAATGACCGTGTCCGATCTGCTGGAAAATGCCGAAGCAGGACAAAGAAAAAGCATACAAGAGAAAAAGATGAGGATTGTTTTTTGGGCCAACGGAAAACCGGGTAGTCCTGTTTTGAATGATCGAATAAAAAGGGGCCTTTTTTCTTGTTTCATTGTTAGGATTATCTCCCCATTAGTTGTAGTTAATTAAGGCAAAATAAATGGGTTATCTCCAATTGAGCAGCCATTATCCCAGAGGGTACAAGGGGTCAAGGATTCAGGGGTTCGAGTGATCTGCCACAGAACAGGCGGATAAAAATGCTAAAGGATTACAACGGATTGAAAGTCTGGCAAAAGTCATACTAACTCTGTTTAGAGATATATGGAATACCGGCAAAATTTCCAAAGGAAGAAAGATACGGTATCTTCTCCATCTAAATTGGAGAAAAATCCATTATTATCACCTAACGACTGCAGCCTGGGTTTACATAATTAAAAAATTTATCCTGTCTGTTCCATTCCTTCGGTCTCTTCCTGCTTGTCCAAAAACGGTTTTTCTTACCTTTTCTCAGATTTTATCTTTCTTTTGTTTGCGGATCACTACCTTTTTTACTTTTTCTTTCAACATATCATAATATCTTTCCTTGTCGCCCCAAATGATAGCACCCGTGCTACTGCGACTTGACTCAGTTATTATCATACTCCCATTTTCATCTGTTTTATAATCTTCACAGATAAAAAAGTCGGTATCCTCTATGTCATCCAATACTAATGCATAAAAAGCAGCATAGCTTGGACGGGTGTGATCAGCAAAACTTATCAATATTTCATCATCTCTATTCAAAATAACAAGTGCATAGTCAGATCGTATGAAAAATTCATTTTCATAAAATTGTCCTTTCGAATAAATACTACCATGAAGCTTTTCAAATGCTGCTTCAATTTCCTTGGCTATTTTTTTTCTTTTTCTGCTTTGCTGAGATGAAATTTTTGTATTTTTTTCCAAATTTGGATCTCCATGTTTTACAGGTCAATTTCTTTTAAGTATTTTTCGAGGGAACCCCATTTAGATAGGTATAGCCTAATTGAGGAGAGTTGATGCCGATTGGTTAATTATAATGAAATACAAAAGATGGGTCAACGAGAATTTTTGACACAAAAATTTTGCTATTCACAAATATAACAAAATACCAGGCAGTCATCGTCTTATCAGAAAGATGGCGGCGGAATAGTAGGCGGCTCAAACAAAAAAGGCAGGACCATTACGGTCTCTGCCTTTTCAGTAAAAAAATATGCTGAGTATGAACCATAGAACCGCACCAAATTATATGGCGGCCTCCCAAAATGCCGTTATTTTCTTTGGTGCGCACCGTTTTTTAATAAGTGTGAAGATGCTCCACAGAAAAGATGCACGCACATCCGAGAAGCCTTTCAAGTGCCACCCCATACTCCCTTTTTTAAAAAATAACCCTTGGAGGCTTTTAGCCGTCACATGGTTTTCATTAGTATGCTGAAGTTGGGTGGCCCCTAAAAAACTTTTTGCCTATTGGAATTTGAACTGTCAACCTCTTTCTCTTTTGAGATGAAATTCAACCTGCTTTTCAAATCGGAAAGCGTTTTGTGAAAGAGTTCTTGATCCTTTCTCAAAATTTCCTTTGCATCATATATGCTTAGCAGTGCCTTTGCAGTGGTATTTCGCCCTGATTCAAAATTCTTTGTCATAAAGAGTATCCGATCTCTATCAAATTGATGATCTGATAACTATGTGTAGCGAGAACCATGCCAAAATAGAGAGTTGAAATAAATATTAAAAATACCAGGGAGTTAGGGAAAGACTCGAGGGGAGCTATCGCAAGAGGTAGAGAATATATGGAAAAAAGTGCCCACAATGTGTGTAATTAAATTCCACTTAGTGGTAAAAAAATTCCTATTTTAGATCCATCAAGCCATCACTACGGTAATCCACTGTTCCTATTGCGAGCGAAGTGAGCCGTGTTAAAATGTGGACCCTCTTCTCCAACTAAATTTAAGAAGAACCAACAATGTGATCCTGTCAGGATGGTGGAAGATGACGATTAACAAAAGATTTTATGGCCATTGGGTATTCAGGGGTGAGGCTGGAATTGCTGTGATCCGCACCTTTACCCACAAAGAGCTCGGCCCTGCCGGCGGGAAAGCCGTCCCTTAATCTCCAGGCATGGGAAAGGGGGAAGCCCCGGTCTTTTTCCCCGTGGATAATCAGCACGGGAATATCAAGATCGGGGGCCAACCGAACAGGGCTTACCTTATCCATCCTGAATCTGTAAAAGATGTCCATCCAGAGGACTACCATGGGTCCAAAAAAGAGACCGAAAAAAAGGTTATAGCTCCTGTAAAGGCTTCGCAAAGCCTCCTTTGTACGGGCATAGCACCCTTCCAAAAAGAGGAGCTTTATTTTGTCAGGGTTTTGATTAGCGGCAATGATCGCGCCTGCAGCGCCTGCAGAGTGCCCGTAAAGGAGGACCGGCTCATTTATCCAGTTTAATACGGCCTCTATATCTTCTGCAAAGCGAAACGCGTTCATAAAACGGTGTGAAGAGGAATTGCCGTGGTCGCGGGCGCTGTGCATGACAGTTGTAAATCCCAGTTCCCCGAATATCCTGGCCCTTGCCGTCATTCTATCCCGGTTCCGGCTCCAGCCGTGCATAAGAAGTACAATACCTCTTGACGGTATTTCGGGTTCGACACGCCAGACTTCAAGTGAACCGCCATTGACGGTTGTAATACGGGTATCCGTGACTCGACCCCAGTCCGGTGGATCTTGAACCGGTTCTCGCGGGATCTGGTGGACCAGATAGGTAAGATATAGTGTCAAAAGAAGGTAGGCGGCAATGCCGCAGAGAATTAAATATAACAAGACGGTGTTTCCTTTTAACTGGTCACTGGGTGGCCGGGTCTTGGGGCTTTTTTTTCGATAAAGACCTCAAGACCCTTTTTGTTAGCCAAAATTTTGTTACTCTACGATAACATATATTTCCATTACCAATCTTTTCTCATCTCAAAATGCCTCATGGCCTTTATGACTTTCTCCCTTTTTTCTTCAGACGTGCTGATATTGGTCAGGTAAGGAATAACTGATTCAGCATGGGCTCGTATCTTTTGGAAGTTGACCTTCGGCCACTTTTCATATTGTTCTTTGAAGGTTGCATCGGCAGGGAAAAACAGGTGGGCCGGGCTGTCGTCGGTAATGACCTCGGGAAATTCCGCCACCATCTTTTTTACCTGTTCTTCACCAAGGGCAAAATGGGAGAGAAGTTCGAACGGGTTGTTAATCCTTACTTGCAACATTTCCCCCTGAACATCCTTTGGGAGCATTTTTCTCAAAAAGGAGCGAAAATCAATACTCAAATTTTCGGGAGTAGCAAGGAGAAGGGAGTAGGCATTGCTGAAATGCCAGATGCTCGTGTGCGGAAAAACATTGGAGAATGTTCGAATGATCCCCATATACTGTTTGGGATCCAGGCCGTGGAAGGGCACCCACTGGCAGAACATGCCATTTGCTTCAAGCCGCTTTTGCACTAATTCGTAAAATTCTGTCGTGAAAAGGACCCATGAATCATAGGATCGGGGATGGGTAGCATCAGAGACAATGATGGAATAGTGCTTTTCAGTGTTCTGGAGAAAGTGCCTTGCATCGTCAATATGGATTGAGAACTTTTTATTTTTCAGTATTCGGTTATTAAATGCTTCGAAGTGGGGTGCGATTTCAGGGATCTGATCGGCCAAATCCACGCAATCGATACTTTCCACAAAGTTGGAGGCCGACCCGGCCGTAACACCCACACCAAAGGTTATCATCAGGGCGTTTTTAGGGTCTTCATGAAGCAGGCACGGAAGTGCCCCCAACACCTTAAGCGTCCTCACCGAAAGCAGGGTGGTATCCACTTCGGCCATGCCGTTTAAATACAAAACCTTGGCCCCGTCGGGGCGTTTGAAAACGGTGGCCGTGGTAGCCAGCCCCTCCTTGTAATAGATCAGTTCACTTTTCGGTTCAAGTTGACCGTATTTTTTGGAAAAGTAGTCATGGGGCATGTACCGAAAGCCTAATACGGCTATCAGGATCAATGCCGCAAGGACCGGTATCGCACGGGAAGGCTTTATTGAGACGACAATAATCATTGCCCCGGCGGCCAGGTTAATGGCAGGCAAGAGCAGCAAGCTTTTTTGAAACCCTAACTGTGGAATCAGGAAAAAACCGGCAGCGACCGCACCGCACACCCCGCCTATTGTGTTGACCGCGAATACATTTCCAAGACTATCTCCCACCCCGTCTCTCCCGGCCTGATAGATATAAGCTGCCAGGGGAAGGGTTATGCCCATCAGGAGTGTGGGTACAAGAATAACCATGGGCATTTTTATCAACAGAAAGCCCCAGTAGGATTCACTTGGATCGATCTGTTTGAGGTGAATGAAGAAGGGGAAGCAAAACGCTGAAACGCCTATCGCGATTTCCAGCAACGCAAAGACCGGCACAGGATGTTTTACATACCTGAACACCGGGGCAATAAGGAGGCTCCCTAAGGCTATACCTGTCAGAAAGGCAATAAGGATAATGGTAAAGGAGTAGACCGAATTGTCAATCACCAATATCAGGAGCCGGGTCCAAAGGACTTGGTACGCCAATGCGCAGAAGCCGGACAGGGCAAGGCCCAGCATTACCAGGTTAATTATACTCCTGGAAGGCGGGCCGTGCGATATGGAGTCTTCATCCCGACTTATTTCTTTGACTGGTGCTGTTTTCAGACCATGACGAAGCCGAATGTCCGCGATCACGGCGGTAGCCCCCACCGAGAGGTTTAACAAAGCGGCCAACCAGAGGCTGCCGTTGTGCCCGAAGTGTTTGATCAGGAAGAACCCTGCCAGGAAGGCCCCGCCCACTGCACCGACCGTGTTTATACCGTAAAGGATGGCGGTATCACGGCCGAATCGGGGC
>JAIOSR010000210.1 GCA_021107495.1 Desulfobacterales bacterium
ATCCACTGTATAATCATCATCTTTTCCGGAAAGCCAAATGCCTTACCCACATCAATTTCTTCCACATCTTTGAGTTTTCTTAAAATCATTGTTAGTATCTCCTTTCTATTTTTTTCTAATATTTACTCCATTATACATAGACATCATAATTAACAAAAATAATGACGCCAACTCCGCTTTTCCCCTATTCCGGCGAGATCAATTACTCGGAATTGCTCTTTTTCAATAGGGAAAAGAACGCCTCTTCTTTCATTCCCAGGAACTTGCAGTGCCTGGATGTCCTTCCTTCGAGCTCCTTTTCAGAGGATCTGATCATGCTTGGGGTGGTAGGCATACAATTCGTGCAGCGGGCCTTCTCAGAGCGGAGAGGTACTTCCCCTTTTATGGATTCTATTAGCTCTATTGCCCTGTCCAGTCTTTCTTTTTTGCCTTCAACCACAAGGGTCACGGATCCCTCTGATCCATTTATCCCTCCACCTCCTACGTGAAATGCCTCCAGACCATACAGGATACGGAAGGCATGTATCTCAGTGATGACCTGCGCATTAATTAAGGGGATCATACCTATTTTGATTCCAAGACAGTAATAAAACGTATCTTGACCAAGGTGCTGAGCCGCCTCTTTAACGGAAGGGACCAGTTTTTCCAGTCCCACTGGAACGATGAGATTACACCCTCTCGCACTAAGTATTCCGTAAGCGTAACCAATCGTACCGCCACAATGGTGGGCAACGTAAACCCCTGCATTCCCTTCCGGATCGACCGCATTGGCACCTTTGATGAAAACCGACTCTGCATTGAAGTCCTTGAGGGTCTCCTCCATAGTCAATTTGGGAGGGACGACATTACCTTTACGCATAACTATCATAGGCGGTTTATCCTCAGCCTCGGTAACGCAGAGGATGCCATTGATCACCTGGCCGGAAATAAACCTGTCCCTCTCAGGGCAGTCACCCATGATCTCTTCAGCGACTCGAACATTCGTGGATCCGTGGCCAATTACGATCTCCCCATCCACTTTAGCCCTTAGAACAGAAGGCAACCTGGCAACGGCTTTAGCAATAAATCGTTTTGATTCTGGAGGGGTAAGAACAAACAGTGCTCGCACTTTAATCTCCTATCCACGGTTTTTCTTAAAATTGTCGTCCATTTTTATTGATCATTGCGTTATTTCCAATAATCAATAGCCCACATTATCCAAGTCCTTCAGCCCGAGTATTTGTCTGGCTTCATCAGGGGTGGCCGGCTTCATAGGCCCTGACAGCTTCATCGGCAATCTGATCGACAGTGGTAGGTAAATATGGTGACATGCGCGGTGTATGGATAGCACCGGTTATAGCGGCAGTGCTAATCCTTTTCTCCATTTTGTTCCTCCTTTTATATTTTTTCCGCTCAAAAGACAACCGCGATTCTTGTCTTTATAAACTTGGACTTTTTTCTATCCGAGCTTACCAATCGATTCCAAATCGTTTGCGACCGATTCAAGACCCAAATCGACCAGGGCTTTTCTGGTGGGGTAACTCGTCTCCCGGTCCCAGTCATGAAGATCATAGTATTCATCGAGCATCTTGTTCCACTTGGCCTCATCAATTTTGAATCCTGCCAATGATGACCCTTCGGGAACAGGGTCATTCAGGGCTCTTTGCGTCGGCATATCGTCCTTACGGTCAAAATCGGTGAATCTAAGATTCAGTGCCTTTTCGACGTTGAGTTGTTTCATAGTCAATTTCTCAAGGTCTTTCACGGAAGTCTCCCATCCGGTGGCAGCGGAATACAATTCTGCGAGTTCCGCACGGTCGATCCATTCCACATTCCAGGCAGCCGTATTCCAGATGCAGACCCCGAAACTATTGCAAACCCTATGCAATACCTCCATGACCGTAACCATCTTTGCCTTACCGTCATAAGCACGAGCATCTCCTGCGTTATCAATGCCGTAAACTTCTTTGGCTTTCTCCTCGTTCAGGACCGGAACTTGCTCGGCAACCGGTGCCCCTGTTGTATGCCCGCCGCCCCGGGTCGCAGTGCAAACACCAAGGGCCCAAGCATTCGACCCCCGAAGAAATTCATAGAGATCCTGTTTCTTTATATGTATCGCGTAAGGACTGCTGTCTCGCCCTAAAATATCCGCCGCCCTGGCACACCCCTCGGCAAGGATATTACCAAACCCTTCCCGATACGCAATCTTGCGAATAAGTTCCAGGGTGACGCCTGCGTCACCCCATTTCAGGCTCAGCCCATCAGTATCCTTTTCATCTATGATTCCTCTCTCATAACACTCCATGGCCCAGCCAATGGCTCCGCCGGCCAAGTCGACATCAAATCCCAGTTCGTTACACAGGGCATTGGCCTTCACCATGAAGGTCGGCTCCGCGATCCCCAGCCTTCCATGAATCGAACCGAAGGTCTCCCATTGGTTGGCCTGGGTTCTGAGGCCTGCATAAGGTCCTTCAGTAATTTCCATCACCCTTCCGCACCCTCCGTGAGCGCAACCGGGAAAGCTCACCTGGGCCACCCGATATTTGTCACATGTCTCCCTGGTATCAATGTCTTTTGCTATCTCATCGGGAATACGCGCTTCCTGAAAATTTCTGTATTGAATTCCACAGATCTTCTGTTTGTGCGCAAAGGCGCCTAATGTTCCATATCGCCTAAAATATTCAACACTGTCACCCTTATACCTTCCCCGGTATTCCTTCACGGCCCTTAAGAACCGTTCAGGGTCGGCGACTTTTACCGATCCTTTCCCTTTGGCAACGATAAATTTAAGGTTCTTGGATCCCATTACACATCCGACACCACACCTTCCAAAGGCCCTACTCTCATCTTGTATGATACTGGCGGCCCGAACCAGGTTTTCTCCGGCAGGTCCTATGGAA
>JAIOSR010000101.1 GCA_021107495.1 Desulfobacterales bacterium
AGACAGTTCGGTCCCTATCTTTCGTGGGCGTAGGATATTTGAGAGGAGCTTTCCCTAGTACGAGAGGACCGGGATGGACAAACCTCTAGTGTACCAGTTGTCGCGCCAGCGGCATAGCTGGGTAGCTACGTTTGGAATGGATAACCGCTGAAAGCATCTAAGCGGGAAGCCAACCTCGAGATAAGATATCCCTTTTCTGTGGCAACACGGAAGCTGAAGACCCCTTGTAGACTACGAGGTTGATAGGCCAGGTGTGTAAGTGTGGCAACACATTTAGCTAACTGGTACTAATAGGTCGTGAGGCTTGGCCATAAACTTTTTCCATTTATGCCCTTTGGTTGCATCCTCTGTATTTAAGAGTTTCGGTGGCAATTGCGAAGAGGAAACACCCGTTCCCATCTCGAACACGGAAGTTAAGCTCTTTAGCGCCGATGGTACTGCGTGGTAGTCTGCGTGGGAGAGTAGGACGCCGCCGAATTTATTTCAAAAAGCCCCTCGTTTTGCGAGGGGCTTTTTTTGTGCTCAGACTCTTAGTGTTAGATAACACAATTAAATTGTCATTTCGACCGAAGGGATAGATCTTGCTAACCTCTCAAAATTATTAAGATTTCTCGCTTCGTTTGAAATGACATTTTTTTTATACTATTTTGTTAAAGAACACTGGGAAGTTGGAAACCTGTCTTGACTTTAAATATCCAGGAAGACTAAAAGGAGTGTATGGGTTGTGTAAGGGAGATAAGAGGAGGTAGATAGAGAAGGTCTTGGGTGAACTTATAGAAAACAGAGAAAACATGGAAGAAACCGTGGTCGCACCTTACCGGGACCTGTATATCTATCTCATTAATGGACTGGTGAGAGCAGATGACGAGGCGGTCCTCGGAGACGCGTTTCTGGGGAACTGGGTGGAAGAGGATAGTTCCTTTCTGTTTTTTGAAAAACCTGCGGATAAGTTGCTCATGCGGTTGTTGAAAAGGCGTTCTGATCTTGAGCTGGTCGATGACTACTACTTCACTTATGAGCAGTGGCAGGGGGGTGGGCTGGATGCTTTAAGGATCGAAGGGTTTTTGATCGTTCCGCCATGGGGAAAAACGGTTTCCACTGAAGGGCTCATTCGAATCTTCCTGGATCCCGGCGTGGTTTTTGGTAACGGTCTGCACCCCACAACGAGAGATTGTTTTAGGGCAATCGCCTGGGCCCACAGAAAGAGACCCTTTTCACGAGTTCTGGACCTGGGAACGGGAACCGGGGTTCTGGCCCTGGCCGTTGCAATTCTCGGCGCCAAAAGGGTTGTGGCTGCCGACCTCAACCCACTTTGTGTGAAAACAGCGGATAAAAACGTCAAACTCAATGGTCTGGACGAGATCATTGATGTAGTCGAGAGGCCGGCAGAAGATTTATTTGATGAGCCGGCGGATTTAGTGGTTGCCAATATCCATCATGCCGTGATTAGCGATCTGCTGAAAAGAAGGGTATTCCGAAAAAAGGACAGAGTTATTCTTTCGGGATTGATGCGAAGCCAGGCGCGGGAAGTCAAAATGCAGTTGGTAGGTAATCATTTCAGGCTTCTCCGTGAATGGGACCATGATATGACGTGGTTTACTTTTTTAGCGGAAATTGAGTGAGTTGCATAGTCTTGGCAGGTAACAACTAACCTGTTACTCTGCCTTCTGAATCCCCCTAAGCCCCCCTTTAAAAAAGGGGGATTTTAAGGTGCCTTCGAGTACCCCCCTTTGTAAAGGGGGGTGGGGGGATTTTGTTGAAACGGAAATTAATTTTACTGCGGACAGGACTGGTTCAGTCTTCAAGAGGAGAGTCGAATGGTTAAGGAAGAATTGATAAGAATTCCAAAACTTCAAGGCCACAATTGTTTTGCATGCGGAACGGCAAATCCAATCGGGCTGAATCTTCAATTTTATAATCTTGGGGATGAAGTGTGTTCGGAGATTACCTTAGGAAAAAATCATGAAGGGTGGGAAAACATGGCGCACGGCGGTATTGTCTCCACTCTGCTCGACGAGGTCATGTCCTGGACAATAATATATTTTAAAAAGATTTTTTTGGTAACCAGAAAGATGGATATCAAGTATATCAGGCCTGTTTTGATCGGAACACCGCTGACAGTTAAAGGGAAGGTACTGGATGACTCGTCGCCTCCCAAGATTAAGGCTCGATCGGAGATCAGGGATAATGAAGACCATCTTCTTGTGAGAGGCAGCGCAGAATTTGTTGAGGTTGCCGGGGAAAAGCTTTCTTTTGTCCCGGAAGGTTTAAAGGAGGAAATGGTTGTCTTATTTGATAAATTCGGGTAGTTCATCAGAAAGGCGACCCTTTCGTGTACGACACAAGTCGCCATTCCATCTTCGTTATGGGATTAGGAGGAGGGAGATAAGATCAAAATGAATTCTATTTCAAACAAAAAAACCGTGTCAATCGTACGTTATAAAAGGCCGCTTGAATCGGTCCGGAAGGCCGTGGAACTTTCCCATGGTCTGGATCATCTTCATTCAGACGCAAAGGTATTTATCAAACCCAATATCGTGTTCTGGTCACGTAGCGTACCCTTTCCCAAGTGGGGTGTGATCACCACCTCTCGCGTTGTGGAGGATATGGTAGTGCTTCTCAAGGAACGGGGCATCGACGACATCGTAATAGGGGAAGGCGCGGTTGTTTTTGATCCCAAAGACAAAGAAACGTTGGCACATGCGTTTGAAGGTCTCGGTTACAATATTCTGAAAGAACGTTACGGGGTCAAGACCATCAATGTCTTTGAGCGGCCTTTTGAGAAGGTAGACATTGGGGAAGGGATGTATCTGAATTTCAATGCGGATATGTTTAACAGCGATTTTCTGGTGGACATTCCTGTTCTCAAGACTCATGCGCAGACAGTGGTCACTCTCGGGATAAAAAACATGAAAGGCACACTGGATATCAATTCTCGGAAGAAATGTCACAGCGCTGATCCGGAAAAGAATCTTAATTACATGATTGCAAGGTTTCCCAAGGTGCTTCCTCCCTCTTTTTCAATCTTAGACGGAATTTACACGAGCGAACGCGGCCCGGGATTCGATGGAAAGATAAGGCGAAGCAATATTTTGGTTGCCTCCCCTGATATGCTTTCTGCGGATATGGTTGGCGCAAAAGTCCTGGGACATGACGCATCGGAGGTGCCCCACCTGGTCAATGCGGCCCGGAATCTTAAAAGACCTCTTGATCTGTCCGACATAGAGATTCAAGGGGAAAGGATCGAGGACGTGGCCTCCCGGCACGTACACGAATTTCCTTATTCAGAAGACGACGACATTAGTCTTCCGCTGCCCTTGAAGCGAATGGGCATCAAGGGGATTTCCTACCGGAAGTATGACCTTACCATGTGTACCTATTGTTCATTTTTAAACGGTCCGATCCTCATGGGGATTGCCATGGCATGGAAAGGAGAGCCCTGGGACGACATTGAGGTACTCACCGGAAAGGCCATGAAACCTACGCCCGGGAAGAAAAAGACAATCCTATTGGGAAAATGCATTTACCAGGCCAATAAAGACAACCCCGATATAAAGGAGATGATTGCGGTAAAAGGATGCCCTCCATCCATGAAACAGATATTAAAAGCCTTTAATCAGGCCGGCATTGAATTAAGCCCGGCTGTTTTTGAAAACATGGACAAGGCACCGGGATTTTATATGAAGAAATATGAAGGGAAGCCCGAGTTTGATGAGGGGCTCTTCAAAATCGAATAAGCAATTAGCCATCAGCACAAAAAACTCAGATAACCGATATGCCTCTCACTGACAGTGAAGTTGTATCTTTTACTCGGTTTTATAGGATTAAAATGCTAAGGATAATCAAAAGCATTAGAGGCTCTTATCTTCTTGCTGAACGCTGAAAGCTACCTCAGTCCTTCCACCCATGAACCCCCAATAAATCCACAAAGCGGCAACCCCCGAAATTTTTCTGAATGATGTTCCCTTTTTTCCTGGTCACCTTTATAAGTTCCTGGCTGAACCTGTTCCCGACAGGGATGATTAGGCGTCCGCCTTCTGCAAGCTGGTCAAGAAGGGGTTCAGGAATTTTGGGTGCCCCGGCCGTAACCATAATGGCATCATAGGGTTCATATTCCTTCCACCCTAAGGTACCGTCAAAGGCCTTGAACATTATGTTATTATAACCCAGGTCAGCTAAGTTATTTCTAGCCTTAACCATCAAATCCCTTATCCTTTCAACGGTAAAAACTTTTCTGGAAAGATCGGCTAAGATTGCCGTCTGATAGCCGCTGCCGGTACCAATTTCAAGGACCTTTTCCTCACCGGTAAGCTCAAGGATTTCTGTCATGAGGGCCACGATATAGGGCTGGGATATGGTCTGTTTGTGTCCGATGGGCAGTGGATGGTCGTTGTATGCCTCCCCGGAGAGGGCCTCCTCTATAAAACGGTTCCTGGGGATTTTACCCATCACCTTTAATACCCGAGGATCTTTTATCCCGCGTGGCAGGAGTTGGGATTTGACCATCCTTTCCCTGGCCAGGCGGTAATCCGGAATATGGACCATTGCAATTTCTCTTTATGGACGGACTTTGTAGACAGGATTAACAGGATATTCAGTCTTAGAATTTACAAAAATCACCCGGTTAATCCTATTTTATATGCCTTACTTTAGGTTTGATTTCAAGTTTTCGTTCACTCTCTTGATTGTATCGGGTTTTATTTTTTTCTATAGCGGAGAAGCCGCGCTGTATAAAACTACGAAGCAATTTTATAAAGTATTTGAAGAACTTTAGCAAATAATTATTGGGAATGTAAACCGGAGAAGGGTGACCTAATGGGCTAAGTCAAACTGAAAGTTGAAACTGTAATTTTAGAAAAATAATTGGCGTATTTAAAATCCCCCCTGCCCCCTTTACAAAAGGGGGGAATCTTAACGCGCCCCTTTTCTAAAGGGACACTACCTCTTCCCCCTTTTGTAAAGGGGGAAGAGGGGGATTTTTGTCCCATTAAACATGCCTTTGACGTTTCCCTCGGGGGACCTACAAGTTAAAGTCAAAGGAAATTTTTTTGCGTATTTTGTCCTCCCTCCGTAGCAGATACTGCGGAGGACGGGCTGCAGAGGACGGACCCCTTTTTTCGGCTATCTCAGTCTTTAAAATCTTAAAAAAACACTG
>JAIOSR010000503.1 GCA_021107495.1 Desulfobacterales bacterium
ATATGGGCGAAATTGCCAAGGAGATCAAGCAGGATCAAGTCATAAGTGCCAGGATAATAACGCTGAGTAATTCATCCTTTATTGGTCTAAGGAAAAAACTTGACTCCATTGACAGAGCCCTGGTTGTTTTAGGCGAGAAACTCCTTCTTCAAATGGTTCTGTCTGCTTCCCTTGATCTCTATTTTTCTGACGCGTTACAAGGCTATTCTCTTTGTAAAGGCGGGCTCTTTAATCATGCCATGGGGACAGCAATGGTTGCTGAAAAACTGGCGGAATATACAAACAGGGCATCTCCCGGAGTAGCCTACACTGCCGGTCTGTTACATGATATTGGCAAGATTGTCCTGGATCAATACATTTCGGCTGCGTTCCCCTTTTTTTACAGGCGAACCCAGATAGATAGGGTTGAAATTTGCGAGGCAGAAAATGAAAAGTTTGGAATAACACATCCTGAGGCTGGAGGATTATTAGCTGAGAACTGGTCATTACCGGAAAACCTGACAGATGCTATCAGGCATCATCATTATCCGGAACTGGCCACAGTAGGCCATGAACTTACGCATCTGGTATATTTGGCTGATTTGCTGATGAATAGATTTCAGGCAGGACACGGATTGGAATGTTTAAACATGGATAAACTTTCTTTGCGGCTACAAAAAGTAGGATTGACAACATCCCAGTTTCCAATGCTCGTGGATCTTATTCCTGAGAAAGTATTCCTTGATTCGCTGTGATCTTTCCCTGGCTGTGAAGTTTGAGGAAGACGTCCACAATTTCAGGATCAAACTGGCTGCCGGCATTTTCAATAATAATATTCACTGCGACATCTTCCTGCATTTTTGTCCTGTATGAGCGGTCGGAGGTCAAGGCATCATAAACATCTGACACAGACAGGATTCGGGAAAGAAATGGAATAGTATTCTCTTTCAAGTTGTCAGGATATCCTTTCCCATCCCATCTTTCATGGTGGTGCCTTATTATTCTCTCTTCCAATGACCACATATTAAAGTGTCCAATAATATTGCTTCCAATTACAGGGTGCTTTTTTATGACCTCATACTCTTCATCTGTAAGCCGACCTGGTTTTAAAAGAATACTATCCGGAATGCCAATCTTCCCTATATCGTGCAGATTTCCGGAAACGTTTAACTCGTCTATCTCCTCTTGCGAACAACCGATCGCCCCTGCAATTGACATGGCATAGCTTGACACCCTTGTTGAGTGCTGTTTGGTGTATGGGTCTCTTGCCTCTATGGTCTCTACAAAGGCATAAAGGGTAGAAAAAAGATTTTCGTAAATGTTTTCATAAAGGGCTAAATTTTCGATTGAGAAGGAGGCCTTTTGCGCTAAAAAGTTTGAGAAGTAGAGATCTTTTTCACTGAAACAGCCTCTGCCGGCTCCAATAAGCAGGAACAAAATACCAAATACCTTGGACCTTATCTTGAGAGGGACGGCCATGACACTACCATTTCCATTATTCTTTTTTATAAGGAAGGGCATACCATCAGCCGCAACTTTTTTGATTGTTTCCCTTTCTATAAAGTTGGCATCTCCTATAGCCCTTGTGTTGTCTCTTACAAAGGAGGTAATTGTTTTGGGGGTTGTCATTTCCTGAGTAAAAATACTAA
Organism: Desulfobacterales bacterium; assembly: GCA_021107495.1. Lineage (GTDB taxonomy): Bacteria > Desulfobacterota > DSM-4660 > Desulfatiglandales > Desulfatiglandaceae > JAIOSR01. The sequence continues at coordinate 1,629 of JAIOSR010000503.1, forward strand.
AATGTGCTTCATCGCAACTGGTTATTTCCCCTGATAGCTCTACCAAGGTGCTGAAGAGGTCTTTACTGGTTTTTGCCTGATCGAGCTGCTGGAGAATGAGGTTCATGCTCTCAACTTCTTTTATCTTCTGTTGTAACTCTTGATTGATGCTCAAAAGTTTCCTGTTTTTTTGGGCTTCCTCCTTTAGTAATATGTTGTCAACAAATAGGGATCTTTCCATCATTACTTTATCAATAATTTGATTGAGTTGATCCATCTTTATTGGTTTGGTTAAAAAATCTACCACACCGTTTTTCAGGGTTTCTATTGCATTATTCATGGATGGATTTCCGGTCATGATTATCACCGGAATCGTATTATCATGGAGATGGATTCTCTTTGTGAGCTCCAAACCATCCAATCTCGGCATGGAAATATCCGTGAAACAACAGTCAATCTCTTCGGTTTTAATTATTTCAAGGGCTTCAAAACCGTCTGTGGCAGTTAGAACAGTATAGTTGTTGGTAGCTTCGAGGTATTCCCGGAAGATAGAAAGAATTATCTCTTCATCATCAACAACAAGTATTTTTAAGTAATCTTTCATGAGTGTGCCTGTTTGTCATCCATTGAGGCTGATCATTTTCAGGAGATGTTTTTTGAATTCATTGAATTCATTTTCAGTCAGCATGCCGTTATCCTTTAAGGAGGTCAGGGCTTGCAATTTGTCGAAGTAATTGCTGGAGGGGGAATCCGCATTGTAAAGATAATGAAGATTCGTTGGACTTGAAGAAAAAAAATTTATGTTTTCTGTTTTTTCGGTAGCTATTAAAAACTTATTCTCATCATCCTCCTTCTTTAAAACCATCAATTCGCGGTAAGCATCCTGCAGTTTGGCTACTAATTCTCTGTTCTCTCTGTTTAATCTAATCTTATCTATTGCATTATCAATAACAATTTTTATCTCTTCAAGTTTACACGGCTTCCTTATATAATCATAAGCCCCTTCTCTTATGGCCGTTATAGCTGTCTCTAATGATGCATAGCCGGTCATAATAATAACAATCGAATTTGGATTGGTCTTTTTTGCATATTTCAGTATATCCAGCCCATTCACCTTGGGCATAACCAGGTCAACAATAATCAGGTCATAAGAGTCTTTTTGTATGCACTCAATGGCAGTCAACCCATCATAGCAGACATCAATTGATCTTTCACCATCTGCAATAAGATCAAATAAAATATCTGCAATAACCTTATCATCATCAATGATAAGGATTTTTATTTGCGGGCCTTTTTCTTCTCGCGTTTGTCTGGGCACAAGTTAGCCATGTTGATCAAATATGAGGCCGACCATTTCGGCCAGTTTGGCTGCAAGATCCAAGGCTTCCTTAAGTGGGATTTCCCTTACGATTTCGCCGGAATCTTCATCTCTTACTATTACCATAACCTTGCCGGACGCTCCGTGAACTGAGAATTGCAGATCCGTGTCATGAATCAAATCCAGATTCTTCTGCACATCAGCAACAATTTCAGACGTTTGAACCAACTCCGGATGCTTTTGCGCTTTCACATTTGCGCAACCTTTTTGGGTTACTTGATTTCCTGCCGGCGTCATTGCGTTAACCGTGGGAGCCTGGCTTTTTCCCGATACAGTGATAGATTCACCTAACATGATGATTCACCTCCTTATGTTCCTGTATCGGATATTTTTCAAAAAACTTTAAGGAAAAACCTATAAAAAATAGCGAAGCGATTCTATAGGGTTTAAAAAACGATTTTGCAGGGGCGCCGTTTGGCGCGCCCCAAAGAGAGATCAATGCCTGCCCGCTGGGCGGCCCGCCCAATGTAATACTATGCCTGTCTGCCCTAATACTTATGGAAGGGGGGCAAGCGAAAAGCCTCCTTATAAAATTTTTATTATTGAGCAGTATACCGGAAAGGCAAGCAATTCCAGGCTTCCCGAAAATTCATTTAAGTTTAGGAATATAAATTCCGATAGGGATAAGTAACGAAAACACGAAAACATAAAAACGGGCCAAAAAGGAGGTGAAAAAGGAGAACGCCCAACTGGCATTCAATTTAATTAAACAACCTGCCGGCAGGGAAGCCGGCAAAAAACAAACAAAAATTCAAGGAGGAATAAAACCATGGCAATGACAATTAACACCAATATCGAAGCCTTGAACGCCCAGAGAAATTTAGGGAAAACACAAAGCATGTTAAGTAAGTCCCTGCAGCGGCTTTCATCCGGCCTTCGCATCAACAGCGCCAAGGACGATGCGGCAGGACTTGCGATCTCAAACAGGATGACGTCTCAGATTCGTGGATTGGATCAGGCCGTTAGGAATGCCAATGACGGTATTTCCCTGGCCCAGACGGCTGAAGGAGCTTTGCAGGAGAGTGGCAATATTCTTCAGCGTATTCGCGAGCTGGCCATTCAGGCCTCCAGCGATGGAAGTACTGATTCAGACCGCGCATCCATGCAAATTGAAGTAGACCAGCTTATTGCTGAACTGGACCGGATTGCCGATACCACCTCTTTTAACGGCCAAATTCTGCTGGACGGTGATTTTGGCACGTCCCGGTTCCAGGTAGGCGCCGAGGCCGGTGAGACCGTTTCAATGACTATGACAAGCGCAAAGACAGATGTGCTGGGCTCTACTGAGGCATCGGGGATCGGGGCCTTTACCCTGGCAAAGAATACCAACACTCACGGTACAATTGGTACTGCCGGTGCCCTCGCCGGGCTGTCAGCTGGTGCCCTCTCCATAGATGGCACTGATATTCGCGCTTCTCTTGCCGGCGATGATGTTGTTTCCAGCTCAGATAATGTCGGCAGTTCCATAGCCATAGC
>JAIOSR010000118.1 GCA_021107495.1 Desulfobacterales bacterium
ATCCCGATACCTCATATACCCACGGCTACCCTCTCATTCAGACCGACATGGATGGAGATGGGAAAAATGAAATTATCTGTGGCGGGTTTGCAGGGGATAATGACCGGGATCATGCCGACATCCGGGTGTTTTCAATCGGAGAAGATGGTCATCTTTCCCGAATAAGGAAATTTGGGACAAACCGGTTGAACACCTTGCCACTGCGGGTAAATGCGTTGACTTCGGGAGACTTGAATGGAGACGGGAAGCCCGAAGTTGCGGCCGCCGGCAGGACCGTTGAGAACGATATGGAACGTGCCGCCTTTGCCGTCTTTTCGGATCAGACCCTGACCTGGAAAAAGCTGAATGACCTCGGTAAATGCAGGTACAGGTGTGCGACGGTCACGGACATGACCGGAGACGGGCGACCGGAACTCGTTCTTGGCGGGCGCATCAATACGGGTGATACATCATATGCCTTGCTGGATATCTGGCAGTCCCGAAAGGGGGATATGCAACTCATCTCCCGGTACCGTTTCAGCGGACCGGGTTCTACGCGATTACGGGTTGTGGAACCCCTGCCCAGGCTCCCCGGCCGCCTTATAATAGGAGGACGCCTGCAGATCCTCCATAATGACCGGATGAGGTGGAAAGGTTTTCTTCAGCAGATGACATTTGAATCCGGCATCCTTTCCCCTTGCTCAAAACCGGTTATCCTGGATAAGGATTGGGAAACCCGAGTCAGGACCATGGACATTCATGGAAACTCTCTTATTGCAGCGGGGTTTACAGAAGACAAGGCCAAGGCATCCACGGCCTTCATCTCCATTTATAAGCTGAAATAGTAGGACGTCTGGAAAGTCCGTGACGATTATCGGAACCACACCTGACAAGAGCATACAAGATTTGTGCTTATTCGGGGTGATCGGAATGTGCACTCAAAGGTGCATTATACTTGCCAGATCCGAAGCTAAGGCCAAATTTGATTTTATTCAAGGTTTCGATTGCCCGCCGTCAATTTTTCGGCTTTACAATACCTTCTCGTCAGTATCCTGAAATCGCTACCTGTTTAAGCATTCATATGGCAGCTTTGAATTTATCGGCTTTTTAATGTTCCGTTATAGGTGACAATACATGAAATTGAGGAAGATGATTTTAGGAGCGAATTTTACAGAAATTCTAATCACAAAGGCTTCAAAGATTCCAAATCAAAACATCAATCTCCTGAGGTTGTAGGGGCGAACGTATAAGATAATGACTTTTGATGCATTTTAATACTTATCCTATCATACAGTACTGAATCACCTGGAAAGCTCATGACTCTAATCCAATTCGCAAAAACACCTACAGGTATTAGTAAAGAGCGGAAGAAAAATCTCCCTGGGTTAAGAGAACATGACCCTTACGCCTGGTATTTTTTCGTTCAAGAGGAGGAACATTCATCATTTCGAAATCTTCCCATACCAGAGTTTTAAAAGCTCACATGCTTTGTAGCTTTTTATTTTTTTAAACCACGGTGAGCAGCATGAAACAATGGGCAAACCGTCCGCTTTCCGGAATGAAGCAGAGGATTTTTTGGCCTTTTTTCAATTTGCCTGATTTAAAGATTTCTTCCATGATGATATAAATGGATGCGCTGCCCATGTTCCCGGTGTAGGGAAGGTTGGTAAACCAACGTTCATAGGGGATTTCAAAGCCCACCTTCTTCATGACCTGGTAAAATTTATCCCTGAAGTAGTGGGAGGAGTAGTGGGGAAGATACCAGTCGATGTCCTGGGTGGCAAGGCCGTGTTTTTCTATCATGTGGGTGAGGGTTCTTCCCATGGTCTTGACAATCTGGCTTCCCAGAAGTTTGGTATCCTGTTTGACAGCCATCAGGTTTTCCTTTGCCGCATCCACACAGGATGCAGCTTCCCTCCAGCCTGAAATACCACCGTCCGGTTTTTGTTTACCCCCGGCGTACATGCAGGTGGGAAGTTCACCTGAAAATGACAGGGAGTCAATCCACTCGATTCTAAGAGAGACGGTGTTTTCATTGGGTTTGTTCGAGAGAAATGCCGCCCCTGCCCCGTCCGAAAGCATCCAGCGAAGAAATTCTGCATTAAACGCCAGGATGGGTTCTTTGGCAATGTCGGCATTGGGGTCCACGGACGGGGTAAAAAAATTGGCCCGCATAAAAGAAGAGGAAAGCTCGGATCCGGTTCCCACGGCATTTTCGGTATTGCCGCTTGCAATGGAGAGGTATGCGTATTTAAGGGCTGCCATTCCGGAAAGGCAGATGCCTGCCGTTGAAACCACCTCACAGGGTTTCATTCCAAGCTCCCCCTGGACCATTAGCCCATGGCCCGGCATGATCAGATCCGGGCTGGTGGTCCCGCAGCACAGGGTCTGGATCTCATCGATGCAAAAATTTTTATGGGGTTGAAGACGCTTAACCGCCTCGGCGGTCAACTGGGCATTGGTGTGGGTAAACGCTCCGGTTAAAGGATCAATGGCATAGTAACGTTTTCTAATCTTGTTGTTCTCCAGCATTCTTTCTTTGCTCAAAGAGGGTATTTCATTGATTCTGCCAAGAACGTCTTCTATCTCCTGGTTGGAAACGGGATCGTTGGGCAAAAATCCTGCAAGGTCATTGATATAGACTGCATTTGTCATTGGGAATCTCCTTGGGGTGATCTATTATGGGTAAGGTGTTTGTGAAATTTTTTAAAAAGATCTGCATAAAGG
>JAIOSR010000164.1 GCA_021107495.1 Desulfobacterales bacterium
AAAGCGGATGATCTTGACGTCCTCGGGTTGATTTCTATCACAACCACCCTTCCGGTCTTAGGATCATGGGCGAACTGTATATTTGTGCCTCCTATGACCTTTATGGCCGCTACAATGTCGTAGGAATATTTCTGAAGCTTGGCTTGAAGCTCGGGGTCAATGGTTAGCATGGGGGCAGTGCAGAAGGAATCGCCCGTGTGAACGCCCATGGCATCCACATTTTCTATAAAACAGACCGTGATCATCTGGTTTTTTGCATCGCGCACCACCTCTAATTCCAGTTCTTCCCACCCCAAGACCGATTCCTCTACCAGGATCTGGTTCACAAGGCTCGCAGACAGACCGCGGCTGGCAATGATTCTTAATTCCTCCACATTGTAAACCAGGCCGCCGCCCGTTCCTCCCATGGAATAAGCAGGCCTTATTACCACGGGGTAACCTAATGAATCGGCGATCTTTTCAGCCTCTTCAACAGTGAAGGCCGGATCGCTCTTTGGCATGTCAATGCCCAGGCGGTCCATGGTTTCCTTAAAGGCAATCCGGTCTTCGCCGCGCTTGATCGCGTCGACTTCAACCCCGATTATCTTGACGCCGTATTTATCGAGCACTCCGGTGCGGGCCAATTCCGAGGAAAGGTTCAGGCCGGACTGGCCCCCGAGATTGGGTAGCAGGGCATCAGGCCGCTCCTTTTCAATAATTTCCGTCATGGTCTCCAAATTGAGGGGCTCTATATAAGTGGCTTCGGCCATGCCCGGGTCGGTCATGATGGTCGCGGGGTTGGAATTGGCTAAGACAATCTCGTAACCCAACTTTCTAAGGGCCTTGCACGCCTGTGTCCCCGAATAATCGAATTCACAGGCCTGACCGATGACAATCGGCCCTGAACTGATGATCATTACTTTTTTTATGTCGTCACGTTTAGGCATGAAATGAAGCCTCCTTTCAAGCTCGGCTAATGTATATGGAATGGACTAAAGTTTAACTTAATTTTGATGGACTCGTAAAAAGTCCATCAACAGGCCGCGGGCGGGTAAGCCCCGGTCTGGGGTGGGGGTGGAACCATTTGAATTCACTTCAAATGGCGGGGGAGGGGCAGCCCTCCTCCGCCGAGTAAAAAGACGCAAAGCGATTTTTTACGAGGTTGTCAATTTTGGCTCTGGCAAATATATGAAACTGGCGGTTTCAAGTCAAGGTGGAATGAGGAACAGGAGGAAGGATATTATCATTAATCTGATTCATTCCCAGCCCTGATGTCTGCCTGTTAACTACAGGGTTTAAAACTTCGACCTGTGAGGCCGGCATCCTATTTTTGTCTCAAAGCCACGATGTAACAGTAGCCTTAGAGACGACATGGGACGCAGAAAAACACAGATATTCATTATGCATATCAAATATGCTGGCGTCTGTGCAGGTCTGCATCCCATTCAGCCGGAATTCCGTTTACTCCAGGACATGGATATTCTTCTTCTTACAAATCTCCTTGAGCACCTTCGGCCAGACCGTGACACTGACCTCCCCAAGGTGTGCCTTTTTGAGTATAAGCATGAAGGTACGGGACTGTCCTATGCCACCACCGATGCTGAGCGGTATCCGGTTGTTTATTATTGCCTGGTGGTATGGGAACTTGAGGAAATCAAGCTGTCCGGTAATCTCTAATTGTTGTTTAAGTGTTTCGGCGTTGACGCGGATACCCATGGAAGTAAGCTCGTGACGGCGCTCCGTCACCGGGTTCCACACAAGAATATCACCATTAAGACCATGCATCGGCCTGCCGTCTTTGGACTGTGTCTCTACAACCCAGTCGTCGTAGTCCGGGGCCCTTAATTCGTGCGGGTAGCCGTCCTTAAGGGTCCATCCGATTCCATAGATGAAGACCGCCTTATACTTTTTAACGATCTCCGTCTCGCGCTGCTTGCGCGGCAGGTCGGGATACATGTCAAGGATGTCCTCGGCATGCAGGAATGTAAGCTTTTCGGGCAGGTCGGGATACCTGTCCTTTAGCTGTGGAAAAATCTTCTGCACATGGACCTCTGAGCCCTTTAAGACCTTCCAAAGCTTTTCCACCACTTGCGTCAGATACTCCAGCTTGCGCTGCTCATCCGTTATTACAAGCTCCCAGTCCCACTGGTCCACGTATGCGCTGTGATCGTGATCAAGGAAATAGTCCTTGCGCACTGCGTGCATATCCGTATAAAGGCCTTCACCCACTTCCATACCGAACTGCTTTAGCGCCATGCGTTTCCACTTGGTTGCGGCCTGCACGACCTGGGCATCGATCGGATTCTTGTCATAATCGTTTGAAATGTGGAACTGGACCGGGGTGCGTGAGCCGTCCCGGTCCAGATAGTCGTTCACCCCGCTCTCAACATCCACTATCAGGGGGACCGTGACCCTTATCAGGTTGAGTTCCTTGCACAGGTTCTCCTCGATGTAGTTTTTAATCGCAGTTACAGCTTCCTGTGTTTCCCTTGGGTCCAAAAGAGAATTATAGTCCCGGGGCAGGATCTTCTCTAATTCGGCATAGTCTCCGATGCCGGGCCCGGCCAGGTCCGCCTTCTTGTCTGTCATTATATTTAATCCTCCTTACACCAGGCCCTGATCCAGCATGGCATTAACCACTTTCACAAAACCCGCGATGTTGGCCCCTGCCATATAGTTACCGGGTTGGCCATATTCCTCTGCCGCGTCTAAACAGCTCCGGTGAATGCTTGTCATAATCGTCCTGAGACGGCCATCCACTTCTTCCCTTGGCCAGCTCAATCGCATACTGTTCTGGGCCATTTCAAGACCTGATACGGCCACGCCGCCCGCATTGGCCGCCTTGCCCGGAGCATATAAGAGTTTATTGTCCAGAAAGACGTTGATGGCTTCAGGAATAGAAGGCATGTTGGCCCCCTCACAGACCAGGTATACGCCGTTGTTGACAAGGTTTTGGGCGTCTTTCTCATTTATTTCATTCTGTGTGGCGCTGGGAAAGGCACAGTC
>JAIOSR010000340.1 GCA_021107495.1 Desulfobacterales bacterium
ATTGGCATGGGCCCAGGTTCGCCACACGCCACTTGTGTCCGGCAATTCATAAAGGGCCGTATATCCTTTTTTCCCCACTCTTTGAACCGCCACCTTCCGAAACTCAGGGTTTTGATCATATGCTGTTTTCCTCAACTCAGGATGATTTACAATATAAAGATTGCATTCCCTTGCAACCGCTCTTGATGTGCTGCGAATTGCATCCTCGGCCATCCTGGTGACCACCCTGGAACTTTCATCGGCGATAAGAGAAGTGAGACTGTCCAGCTGCCTCAAATAAAGCACACCTGCAGCTGCTATAACAATGATCGGGATCAAAAGGAAAAGGATGATCATTTTCGCGCGCAAACCAAGTCCTTTTAATTTGGGCCCGCCCTCTTTAGAAACCTTTTCTTTCTTGACTTTCTCTTTCTTTATCTTTTTTTTACGCTCTTTTTTCTTTGGAGGCTCTTCCTCCTTTTCCGGCTCGGGAGCAGGTGGCTTTTCCTCAGCCACATCGACAGACGGCTCCTCGACTGGTGGAGGTGACGATGCCGGTTTCGGAGGTTGCTCTTCGGGTTTTAAGACTTCGATCACGTGATTACATGCCTTGCATTTGAATTTGGCTGCCTTTCCCTTTATTTTTGAAGGATCTATCTGGTATTTTTTTCCGCACTCCTCACAAATAACAATCATGGCTGAACTCCTTAGTTTAGGTTGAATGTTATTGTACAATAGCAATGTCTCAAAACAATGTCCCTCTGCGAAGACATCGATCAGTTAATTTTAGTACCCTTTTTCTCTAATTTTGCTCAACATTTTTTGTTTAAAGCTGTTCCTCTTTTCTTCCCTCTGAATCTCCCGAGAAATCAGAGCAATCAGTTCTGCAGCCTCGTAACTCGGAAATTGTGACAGGTTATGACCCAGATCAATCACTACATCTTCAATTATTACCTCGGCTATTGGGCCAATGGCTATGGCCAATTGGGACTTGAGGTAGTCAAAAAAATCTTCATCAAGTCTCGAGATGGCCACCTCAACAGGCTCAATAAGATTGAGTTCAAAAAGTTTTAAGACCACTCTCCTTATGATACCCATGCTTAGTCCCGTGTTTTTGGCAATCACAGCGACGCTTTTCTTGCCATCCAACTCCATGAGCACACTCAGCATCTGGCCGTCAAGAGAAAACTCTCCTGCATCGTCCCTGGTTACACGTCTGAAAACCATAAAGCTAATCTCACCTGATGATATATCCATTGCATTACCTCAAAGGTCGAAATTGTTCACTCCCCGTCTCTCCATAATTTCAGTTCCGCTCTCACGGCCTTAAATTCTACCTTTATGACCTCTTTGATTTCTTCTAAGGCAAATGCAAATGCCTCGTGGGGGAGCATGCGACTCATATCAGATCGCACCACCTCTTGCACGGTTTCCCCTCCGGGCCTGCTCTCCTTTTGAAAGCCTGCACCTTTAGAGCGTTCCCCGGTCTGCGCTACAGGTATGCCATGGGATTTAACCTCCCTCTTTTTGGCAGCGCCCTCCTTTGTCAGACCTATCTTATCCTTCAATTGTTTAAATTTCTTCAGCTGGCCAAAAAGCTCTTTTTTCCTTGCAGCCTCCGTCATGCTTTCCGAAAGCACTACTTTTTCAAGGCTGGCGTAAATCGAGTTCAACAGGGTTATTGAATCCGGATGGGCCCCGGCCTTATTGGTCTTTATATATTTTCCCACCGAACCTAATAATTGAAATAATAGTACAAACGTTCTATCATCCTCATAGACATCTTTTAACCTGTCAGTTTCATCAATCAGCCCTTTCATTGTCTCATCGTTTATTTCCCAGTCAATGGAAAGGACAATCGCTTTCAAATACCTTAGCGCAGAATCATCGTGATCATCTTTATCTTCTGTAAATTCAGGGGAGTCACCTGACTCACCGGGAGTAAGCTTATCCTTTTTGTCGATGTCATCAGAAACGGCGGTAAGTTCCTCCAGTTCTTTGACCGGGGCTTTACCGGATTCACCGCTATTTCCCTCAAAGGAAGGGGATTCATCGCCATCTCCGAAAAGATCCTTGAGGCGGCTTTCTACCTCATCGGTCACAATATCATCATTATTATTGACCAACTGTTCACCTCCTATTTCAAATCTTTTTGTAAAGAAGCTATAGTCATTGATATAATTTTTTTCATTGTCTTCGCCACATTTGTTCCAATTAAGGCGCTGGCCTCAAAAGAAGGTGCCTTCAGTTTAGAATTAAGCTGTTTTTCGAGTGTTGCAACAGGTAGAATAGGGATGCCCTGTTCCGACAAATCCATTTTATTATACTGCAATACAAGTGGAATGTTGAAAATGTTCTTCTTATATGTGGCTAAATTTTCCTGCAGATTTCTGAGAGAAAGGATGTTTTTTTCTCTCCTGACTTTCATGGAGTCTGCAACAAAGACAACACCATCAACCCCTCTCAAAACCAGTCTCCTGGTTGCATTATACTTGATCTGCCCCGGCACTGTGTATAACTGTATTTTAACATCGTATCCCCTTATTTTTCCTAAATCAAAAGGAAGAAAATCAAAGAACAGGGTTCTATCACCATGGGTCTTTATAGCGACCATCTCTGTTTTAATGCGACTACTGAACTTCGCGTGTATATATTCCAGATTAGTCGTCTTTCCTCCCCTTCCGGGGCCATAATAGACAATTTTTGCCTGGACCTCTTTTTTCTTCACATTTACGAATGCCAAGATATGATACCTCTCTACTCCCACCCTGCCACCCTTCCCCGCTATAGGAAAAATCTTCGACAAGGAGGACGATTTACGTAAAAATTATGGGTGTCAGGATTTGAAAATTTTTTTGATTTTTTCGTTTGCCTCAGCCACTTTCAATCTCAAAAAACCTAGAGACGTCTCCCTACCGAAGATACTGATCAGCAAAAAATCATCCATTATTTTGCTGAAATGTATGTTCTCCTTTTCTCCCTTATGGAAAAGCAGAGAAAACTCCTCCTCCCCAACGATCTTCGCCATGGCACTGACTGCTCCGAAATTACCTGCGGCTAAAGCCGCTAAGGAGTAAATATCCTGGGCCATTTCTCCATTATCAAGGCTTGAAATAATATTTCCCGCCATGTCGATCAAAACTACACAATGAACACCCAGTTCCATAAAATCCTTCTGTAAAATACGTTCTATATTGTCAAGATGCTCTTCACTGAGAGTATATTCCAATTCTCTGCCTCCCATCAATTATGTATGATAACCGACTTACTTTTCATGTCCAACGGCGATTCTGAGCCACACTCTAACTTCTGTGCCGTCTTCAAAAGGGCTTTCTATTTCTATCCGCCCCCCCATCTTCACCAGGAGTTTTCGGGCGATGGGCAAGCCCATGCCCATCTTTCCCGGTTTGGTCGTGAAAAGTGGTATAAACGCCTTTGAGATGTCATTCTTTCTGATACCACAGCCATTGTCTTTCAGCATTATGGTGACGAAATCATCATTCAACGTGACTCTTAACTCCACTTGGGGGTCATTTACGATTTCCACCGCCTCTACTGCGTTATCGAGGATATTCATCATGACCTTGTTAAGGGCCATAGTATTTGCCTTGATAAGGAACGGCGCCGTTTCATGGTCCTGGATAAACTTTATGTTTTTCTCCTTTAATTTCGTGGCGGCCGCAGTTAAAAAGCTTTTCCATAAATGGAGGAATTGTATCTCCTCTTGCTCTTTCACATTGAACATGGAATAGACCTTCATTGCATTAACCAACTCCTGCTGCCGTGCTACAAGTTTTGATCCCCTCTTCAGATAATCCTTTCTTTTTGCATCATCAAAAAGGTCGAAGTTTTCGCGTAATACATCAAGGGTAATCTTCAGAGAGTTTATGGAATTTCCTACCTCATGACGTATGGTTGAAAGTATATTCTCCAGATTCTCCATAAGTTCCAGATTGCTTGACGCTTGATCCAACTTGGCTATTCTCCCCGGGAAATTATTTTAAAAACACACA
>JAIOSR010000068.1 GCA_021107495.1 Desulfobacterales bacterium
ACGAATTCCCTTTCATAGCCCAGGGCCAGACATATCCACTGGAAGAGGGAATGACGTTCGCGGTCGAGCCCAAGATAGTCTTTCCCGGTGAGGGATCGGTGGGGATTGAAAACACGGTGGTTGTCACCAGGGACGGGTGTGAGATACTGACGACATTGGAGCAGGATGTATTAGAGGTTTAAAAGCTGAGATAGCCGCAAAAAGGCGCAAAATACGCAAAAATAAAAAATGGCTTTCCAAAACAAAGTGACTAAAGTGAACTAAAGTGCCTAAAGTTATGGTGTCGCTTCGCAACGTCATTTTTTATTACGCCAAAAACTAAAAGAGAATTCCATATTTGAGGCATCGAAGATTTGAGCTGATTTTGGCGAAATATTTTGGACGAAAGGGTGTGTTTCTAACTCAGGATTTGGCTTAAACGTTCAGTGGTTAAAACTTTTGAATCTTGGAATCCTCTTTCCAAAGTAATTTTGAGAAGTACCTAAGAACGATGGAATTGCAATCGCTAAACAAATTTTTTGCATGAGGTCTTTATGATCACCGAGCAGGGAGTAGTTGAAGAGATAGTGCAGCAGAAGGCCGTGGTTCGCATTCAGAAAGGCTCGTCCTGCGCGGGTTGTCAGTCCCGTGGCTCGTGTATGGTCGTGGACGATAAGACAATGATGGTTGAGGTGGCCAATGAGCTTGAGGCGAATGCGGGGGATATGGTCCAACTGGGAATGCCTTCGGGTTCCCTTATGAAGCTTTCTTTGCTTGTCTATCTCTTCCCTGTCATAGGGTTTGTGGCAGGCGCCTTTATGGCAGCGGCCTGGGCCGAGTCTCTTCACATGGATTCGACAACGGCCTCCGTGTTAGGCGGTTTTGGTGCCATGGCAATTATCTTTTTTGTCGTGATATGGCTCAACCGGGGGGCGAAGGACACGGGGAAATATCGTCCCCGGATGATGCGAATACTGGCGAAGGCAGAGCCACCTCAAGAAGAGCTGCCCGGATGAGCGAGTCAATATAAAAACGAACGTCCAACATCGAAAATCGAACGTCCAACGTCGAATTAAGGTACGCCTTCGGCGGTTCAATTTTATTAAGAAGATGGAGCAAAGCGAAACCCACATTCGATGTTGAGAGTTGGATGTTCGACGTTCATCTCTTTCCTGTTTGTTATTTGTGATTTACCGGCTATTCTTCGGGGGCTCTCTTTAGCATGACAGCATGCCCTCTCAATCCCAAGACACAATATAAGGCTAAGCTCAGGTTTTTTTCACTATGCATTACGAAGGACCCATATACAGACCTCCCAGTGAAGCGGACAGCCTCCTGGTACAGGCTACGGTTGGTTGTCCCCACAACAAGTGCACCTTTTGCATGACCTACAAAAAAGGCCCGGCCTACAGGGTGCGGCCCGTGAGGGAGATAGAAGAGGACCTGGAAAGTGCCATTAAGATTTACGGTACCCATGTGCGAACCCTCTTTTTCCCTGCCGGAAACACCATTGCCATGCCCGCACCAGAGCTTGCCCGTATCTGCGTATATGCGCGATCCCTTTTCCCCCATCTCGAGCGGATAACCGTTTACGGGTCATCAAAATATATTTTCAGGAAAGGGTTGGCTGATCTCAAAAAACTGAGAAAGAGCGGGCTGTCGCGCATACATGTTGGTCTTGAGAGCGGGGATGACGAGGTGCTGCGCCGAATCAAAAAGGGGACCGATTCCGCAGAGCAGATCCGGGCAGGGAAATGGGTTCGGGAAGCGGGTATTGAGTTGAGCGAATATGTGGTCCTCGGAATAGGGGGAAGGGAGAGGACCCGGGAACACGCCCTTGCAACCGCCCGTGTCCTGAGCGCCATAAATCCGGATTTTATCCGCTTGCGGACCTTTCTGCCAAAGATAAACACTGTGCTTTTGCATCAGATCAAAAAAGGGCGTTTCGAGGTACTGTCCGCCCATGAAGTGCTGAAAGAGACACGGCAGTTGATCGAGAACCTGGATGTAACATCCCGGGTCCACAGTGATCATTATACCAACTATGTAGACGCTCACGGTAAAATGCCGGAAGACAGGGAAAAGATTTTGAAGGTCATTGACGGGGCGCTCAAAAAAGATGAATCAGCCTTCAGACCGGTGTATGTGGGGACACAATGATTACTTGAAAAAGGACCGTTATTCTGATACCTTCCCTCAATGACAAAACCCTGCGCCTCCATTGATATCGGTTCTCACACTGCGAGGCTCCTGATTGCGGAGAAATCAGGGCCCCGGGGCATTCTACGGCCTCTGATAAGGAAAAGAGACTATATCCGCCTGAGTGAAGGATTTGATCGGGCAGGGAAAAAAATCATTCAGCCCGATGCCATTGACCGGACCTTGAATGTCTTAAAGGGTTTTTCGCAAAGCCTTAAGACGTTTAATGCGGGTTCCGTGCATGCGGTTGCAACGGGTCTTTTCAGGGAGGCTGCTAACAGGGACGAATTCCTTGATCGTATTTACCAAAGCACGGGTATTCGCGTAAGGACCATAACCGGAGATGAGGAAGCACTCCTGACAGGCAAGGGAGTGTTCAAAGCGTTGAATATTCGAAAAAGCCCCTTTGTCATCTTTGACCTTGGCGGCGGGAGCACGGAATTTTTAGCGGGCACCGAGGAGGCCCAAACGGTCAAATCCATCCCCATAGGGGCGGGGATTCTGACCCAGTCGTATCTGAAGACCGATCCTCCGGAAAAGGAAGAGATCAATAAACTCTCAAGACACATTGATCAATCTCTTGAAGAATTCCTTCCCGAACCTTATGTTAAAGGAAATAATTTTTCGATAGTGGGTACGGGAGGAACCGTAACCACTCTTGGGGTCATGTCTCACAGGATATCTGTAGAAGATATCACGCCGGAAATGATAAACGGGTTGACATTAACAAGGGCGCGAATTGAGGCCCTTTTTGACAGGCTGAGAAACCTGACCGTAGAAGAAAGAGCGACATTGCCCGGTTTAGATCCGGGAAGGGCGGGGGTGATTGTGGCGGGAACCCTGATTGTCATAAGAATTCTGCATTTTTTTAAATCGGTTCAACTGACGGTCAGTATGTCAGATCTTCTGGAAGGTATTTTATAATTTGTTTTAAGGGAGAGGGAAATGAATACGAATGATGTTCCATACGGCTTTACATTTGATGACCTTATTCTGATTCCGAGGCATTCTCATGTCTTGCCGGTCGAAGTGGATGTAAAAACGAGGTTGTCACGTAATATCGCGTTAAATATCCCAATTGTCAGTGCGGCCATGGACACCGTGACCGAATCCGGGACCGCCATTACCATTGCGAGACAGGGGGGGCTAGGGTTTATCCACAAGAACATGAGCATTGAACGGCAGTCGCTTGAGGTGGAAAAGGTAAAAAAATCTGAAAGCGGGATGATTGTCGATCCCATTACCATAGAGCCGGATCGTAAGATCTATGAGGTCCTGGAGATCATGGAAAAATACAGGATTTCCGGCGTGCCCGTGGTAAAAAAGGGCAATCTGGTGGGGATTATTACCAACCGGGATCTCAGGTTTGAGACCAACCTGGATCAAAAGGTGGAAGCCGTGATGACCAAGGAGGATCTCGCAACGGCACAAGTGGGTATAACCTTGGAGGAATCCAAGGCCATCCTTCACGAAAGACGCATCGAGAAGCTCCTGGTTGTTGATGAAAAGGGTAAACTGCAGGGGCTTATCACGATCAAGGATATTGAAAAAATAAAAATGTACCCTTTTTCCTGTAAAGATGAGCTGGGCCGGTTGAGGGTGGGCGCGGCCGTGGGTATTGCGCCTGATACGGAGGAAAGGATCGCCGGTCTTACTGCCGCCAATGTGGATGTGGTTGTTGTAGATACGGCACACGGACATTCTGAGAGAGTTCTTCAGACCGTAAGGGACCTTAAAAAGAAATATCCGGACCTGGAGCTGATTGCCGGAAACGTGGCCACGGCCGAAGGGGCAAGGGCGCTCATTGAAACGGGTGTTGATGGCGTGAAGGTGGGTGTGGGCCCCGGTTCCATATGCACCACAAGGGTCGTTGCGGGAGTCGGTGTACCCCAGATGACTGCCATAATGCACTGTGCCGAAGAGGCCAGGAAACAGGGAATTCCCGTTGTGGCGGACGGGGGAATCAAGTTTTCCGGGGATATCACAAAGGCATTGGCAGGAGGGGCGGACACGGTCATGATCGGGGGCCTTTTTGCAGGCACCGAGGAGAGCCCGGGCGAGACAATCCTGTTCCAAGGCAGGACATACAAGGTCTACAGGGGTATGGGTTCCTTAGAGGCCATGAAGGAAGGGAGCGGGGACCGGTATTTTCAGGAAGAAACGGACATGGAGAAAAAACTGGTGCCCGAAGGGATCGTTGGCAGGGTCCCATATCGCGGTTCTTTGGCCGATAATGTTTACCAGCTTGTGGGCGGTTTGAGATCCGGCATGGGCTACCTTGGGTGCGCGGATATCAAGGCGCTTCAGACCGAGGCCAGGTTCGCTCAGATTACACCTGCGGGCCTCAGAGAAAGCCATGTCCATGACGTGATAATTACAAAAGAGGCGCCCAACTACAGGCTGGAGTAAAGAGATCGTATTAAAAAGCTTTAGACTGGATTACAGGATAAACAAGATTCTTTATATCCCGTACCATTGCTGACCAAAATAAATTTAAATCTGCATATTTGGACAGGCAACTATTTGATTTTCCACAAAGCACTTTGACAGCAGAAATTCAGGTTGTCTTGAAGCGCAAAATGCTGTCTAAAGACCAATGCCACAAATTAAAGGCATAATCACCCCCCTTTGTAAAGGGGGGTCGGGGGGGATTTTATGCAACGGGTTGAAAATCCCCCTAAATCCCCCTTTAGAAAAGGGGGAGTTTAATCGTCCAATGTTTTGAGAAGATTTTTAACTCAAATCGCGGTCCTAAACCAAAACCTATTTTGGACAAGAGTGAAATTACATATCTTTTAAACGCGACAGGTATTTTGATCTACAAGATTAAATTAATCCGGTCCATCCTGTTAATCCTGTCAGAAATAAGCAGTTGGACTTGTGTGTAACACGGAGCTTATCTGTGGCAAGTAACCTTTACAAACAAAAAGTGCTGATCCTGGACTTTGGTTCACAGTATACCCAGCTTATTGCAAGACGGGTTCGGGAGACCAAGGTCTACTGCGAGATTCATCCCTTCAATCTGGATTTTGAGAAAATAAAGGCCTTTTCACCAAAGGGAATTATCCTTTCGGGCGGGCCTTCCAGCATATATGACAAAGACGCTCCCTTGGCCGACAAACGGATTCTCGATCTGGAAGTGCCGATTCTGGGAATCTGTTACGGCATGCAATTCCTCACCCACCTGTTCGGCGGTGTGGTTGCAAGGGCCTCGGATCGTGAATACGGGAATGCACTTATAACAATTAAGGATGACAAAGACCTGTTTTACGGCCTTGAAAAAACAGAAGGGCAAACCGTGTGGATGAGCCATGGAGACCGCATCGATCGAATGCCCGAAGGATTTGAGGTCTTAGCGGGCAGCAGGAACAGCCCGGTCGCGGCCATGGCCGATAAATCGAGAAAGCATTTCGGGGTCCAGTTCCATCCGGAAGTGGCCCACACACCGGAAGGCCCCAGGATTCTCAAAAATTTTCTTTTCAGGATATGCGGATGCGAGCCATCCTGGACCATGAGTTCATTTGTCCGCCGGACCATAAAGAAATTAAGGGAACAGGTCGGGGATGACCGGGTGATCTGCGGGCTCTCGGGTGGGGTGGATTCTTCAGTGACCGCGGTCCTGCTGCACAGGGCAATCGGAAAGAAGCTGTCCTGCATACTTGTGGATAACGGCCTTATGCGAAGGGGGGAGGCACAGGAGGTAATGGAGCTGTTCCGGGGATATTACGGAATGGATTTACACTTAGTGGATGTGTCCGAACATTTTTTAGAACAACTCAAGGGTGTTGAAGATCCCGAGAAAAAAAGAAAAATAATCGGCAGGGAGTTCATAAGGGTTTTTGAAAAAAAGGCCGGTGAATTGGGAAAGGCAAAATACCTGGCACAGGGGACCCTTTATCCTGATGTTATTGAGAGTGTCTCCTTTAAAGGGCCTTCCGCCACCATCAAAAGCCACCACAATGTGGGCGGACTGCCCGATGTGATGAAACTGAAGCTCATTGAACCGCTTCGGGAGCTTTTTAAGGATGAAGGTCGCCAGGTGGGTCTGGAGCTTGATCTTCCCAGGGAAATGGGGATGCGCCAGCCCTTTCCGGGACCGGGACTGGCAGTAAGGATATTAGGCGAGGTGACACGTGAACGTCTGGAGATATTGAGGTCCGCGGATGTCGTTGTTCTGGAAGAGATCAGGAAGGCGGGGCTATATGAAAAGGTCTGGCAGTCCTTTGCCGTTCTTTTGCCCGTGAGAACAGTCGGTGTTATGGGTGATGAGAGGACCTATGAAAACGTCATTGCAGTCCGAGTAGTGGACAGCCTCGATGCCATGACGGCAGACTGGTCGCGGATCCCCTACGAGGTAATGGCAAATATTTCTAGCAGGATTATCAACAGCGTAAAAGGCGTGAACCGCGTTGTTTATGATATCTCATCCAAGCCGCCAAGTACTATTGAGTGGGAGTAATTGGAAATTTCAATATTTGTAGCACGTTAGCCTCTCGAAAAATATACTGACAGGGTAAGAGGATAGACAAGATTTTGTTTTAAGTGCATAAACAAGGTGTAATGCTTTAGGTTCATCCTGTCAAAAAAGTCCGTTACAATCAGCCAAGGAGGCGATAATGGAAAAACCCACGGAAAATTACTGGCAGAAGCGCCTGGCCGATGTCAAGAATGCTTTGCAAGGGAACAACTTCGAGGTTTTTTTGGCGAATACGGCCGTCGAGGCAAGGGAGATCGTGCAAAAGGAAATCATTGCCCGAATCGATATAAAAAGCGTGTCGTGGGGCGGTTCAATGACGTTTATGGCTACCGGCCTGTATGAGGCCATAAAGAACGACCCGGACCTGGAGGTCCTTGATACGTTTGACAAGAGCATTACCGGTGACAAAAACCTGGAACTGCGCCGAAGGTCGCTCTTTGCGGACCTGTTTATTACAGGCACAAACGCGGTCACCGAAAGCGGCGTTCTCGTGAATCTCGACATGATCGGCAACCGAGTCGCAGGCATTACCTTCGGCC